>JAITCJ010000180.1 GCA_031283145.1 Holophagales bacterium
GTTTCACTATAAATGACTACTTGACGAAGACTAATTCGGCAACCTCAGCTTTCAGACGATACAGAACCCTGCCATTTTTCCAGACGGCGGCGACCTGATTGCCCTGCCGGTTGTTTTCATACCCGGCGGCGTACACATCGCCGCTTGACACAAAGAGGGAGCGGACGTCCGCGCTGAAGTTCCCATTCGTCAAACGATATAATTCCCTGCCATTTTTCCAGACAGTGGCGACTATATTGTCCCGCGGGTTGTATTCATACCCCGCGGCGTACACATCATCGCCTGAGACAAGGAGGGACCAGGCGCTCGCATGAAAGCTCCCGTTTGTCAGACGGTACAGAACCTTGCTATTTTTCCAGACAGCAGCGACAGACTTGCCCTGCTGGTTGCTTTCATGCCCCGCCGCGTACACGTCGTCGCCTGACACAAATACCCTATTGGCATATACATCGAATTTTTCGTCAGCCAGATAATAGAGCACGGAGCCATTTTTTTTGATTATGACCATGCCTTTATCATCTGAATCGGTGTCGTATTCCGCCAGGTAAGAATCGCTGTTGATACTAAAATTGGTACCATAGACGAAACCATCCGCGTTGAATTGTTTTGTTTCGACGCCATTTTTCCAGTACTTCCACGTATTATTGTCGCCAAGCGTCACCACGTACGCGTCCCCTCGGACGCCTGGTTTTGATATTGAACATCCTGTAAAACCCAGGACGGCCGCCAAAGCGAAGATTATAAACGCCGATAATCGGTAAAGAGAAATTGCCATTGCGTCACCTGAAACTTATATTCATGAAAGGAAGAACATACATTGCGGTCTCCAAGTGTAATTTTCAAACAAATGTAATTTTACACACATTATGACCCCAAACTGATAATGTGGCGGAATGAATGATAAATTAAATTAACAAAATGTAATTACAATATTCGATTTCAGATTCAAATACAGAAATTAATATTTTTATATTTACAAAATGAAAATAATTATATGAATTAGTTGAATCTTATTCACAGAAATTTTACATTATTATTTTTGAATGGAACTGTATTTGGAGTTCACATGTCCAACAATGTAACTGGTTTCCTTTCCGTCTTGCGGGAAAAATCTGAAAATGCTCTGGCCGCGAGAAGCGATGATAAAAAAGTTGTCATCCAGGTAGGTTCGGCGACTTGCGAACACGCCGCCGGGTCAATGGACGTCCTGGATGAACTCCGCAAACACGTTAAATCCTCCGGACGCTCCGATATATCTTTCCGCACCACCGGATGTACCGGGCGCTGCAGTAAAGAACCGATTGTTTCCGTATTGGTCCCGGGTCAGGCTCCGGTCAAATATGAACAGGTAAACCGAGAAATCGCGCACAAGATATTTGATTCCCATGTGCAAAACCAGACTCCGCTTGTTGAACACGCGCTGGATCATTCGCTGGATGAAGAAACCGTAAAAAACAAGCTGGTCTCAGAAGACCCTGTTTCAAAGAATTTCCTGAACCTGTACGGCGATGTTCCCTTTTTTAATCTGCAAAATCGCATTGCCATGCGCAATAGCGGCGTTTTGAACCCAGATTCGCTCGAAGAATATGTTCATTTGGACGGTTTTAAGGCTCTCGCCGCTTGCCTGAGCAAAGGGGACCCTCAGTGGATTATCAACGAGATATTGAAGTCCAAAATCAGGGGTAGGGGCGGAGGCGGATTCCCAACCGGCAAAAAGTGGCAGATGATTGCGGGTCAGCCAGAAAAAATTCGCTACATCATTTGCAATGGCGATGAGGGCGACCCAGGCGCTTTTATGGATCGGGGTATGCTGGAGTCCGATCCTTTCAACATCGTGGAGGGCATGATCATCGGCGCTTACGCCATTGGAGCGGTCAGAGGATTTTACTACATCAGGGCCGAATATCCGCTGGCGATCAAGCGCATTCAGAACGCCATAAACCTATGCCGCGAAAATGGCTTGCTGGGCGAAAACATAATGGATTCAGGATGGTCTTTCGACCTTGAAATTCGCCTGGGCGCGGGCGCTTTTGTCTGCGGCGAAGAAACAGGGTTGATCAGATCCATTGAGGGAAAACGCGGACAGCCGAAAGTGCGCCCCCCTTATCCCGCGGTAAAAGGACTGTGGGGCAAACCAACCATTATCAATAATGTTGAAACATTTGCCAATATCACATCCATTATTAATTTTAGCGGCGAATGGTTTGCTTCCGTGGGAACAGAAGCCTCCGGCGGGACCAAGGTATTTGCCCTTGCCGGGAAGGTTAAGCACACAGGACTGGTTGAGGTTCCTCTTGGCACACCGATAAAGGATGTGGTTTTTAAAATCGGCGGCGGCGTGTTTGAGGATCGCGAGCTTAAAGCGGTTCAAACCGGCGGCCCCGCGGGCGGATTTATTCCTGCCTCGCAGATTGATATGGAGGTTGATTTTGAACCGCTTGCCAAGGCAGGCTCTATCATGGGTTCCGGCGGAATGATAGTCCTCAGCGATGAAGACTGCATGGTTGATCTGGCAAAGTTCTATCTTTCATTCACCGCTGACGAATCCTGCGGCAAGTGTACGCCATGCCGCGAGGGTACTACAAGAATGCTGGAGATATTGAACAAAATCACCAGGGGCGAAGCAGAGGTGGCCGACTTGGACAAATTGGAGAGACTAGCCCGTCTCTGTCAGCAGTCCAGCTTGTGCGGATTGGGCCGCGCCGCGCCAAACCCGATTATAAGCGCCATTAAACACTTCCGCGATGAGTATGTCGAACACATTGTGGATAAAAAATGCCGCTCTAAGAAGTGTGTCGCGCTGGTTCGTTACGAAATCAATCCCGAAAAGTGCATTGGTTGTACTGTCTGCATACGCAAATGCCCTGTCGAATGTATTAGAGGCGCGCGAAAAGAAGCTCATGTCATTGATCAGAGACAATGCGCGAAATGCGGTCAGTGCTATGAAGCCTGCCGCTTTGATGCCGTTGAGCGAATGTGACCCTTTGTAACCAACGAACCGTAGGATTAAACTGATGAACGAACAAATGATCAACATACTGATAGATGACGAACCGCTCAGGGTTCCCGCAAAGACCACAATTTTGCAGGCCGCGGAAAAACTGGGCATACATATCCCTACGCTCTGCTACCACCCCCGCCTCAGCATGGAAGGCTCGTGCCGTGTATGCGTGGTGCAAGTCAAGGGCTTTAACTACTTCCTAACCGCTTGCTCTACGGAGGTGTGGGAGGGGATGGAAGTTGAAACCAACAGCCCCGTGATTCGACAAGCCAGACGCGACATCGTGGAATTGCTGTTGGACAACCATCCCAAAGATTGCCAGACTTGTGAGCGCGATGGCGTCTGTGAACTGCAAAAGCAAGCGTACAGGCTTGGTGTGCGCCAGCACCTGTTTGAGGGTAAGCGCAAACATATCCCGGTTGACAACACAAGCTTTTCAGTTGTCCGCACCGCTGAAAAGTGCATTCTCTGCAATCGTTGTGTGCGCGTTTGCAAAGAAGTACAAGGCGTACACAATTTGAGCCAGCAAGGGCGCGGCTTTAATACTATCATTGGCCCGGCCTTTCTTAGCCCGATGGATGAAAGCATATGCATACAGTGCGGACAGTGTGTAGCCGTCTGCCCAACCGCCGCTTTCCTGGAGCAGGACCACACCGAAAAAGTCTGGGAAGCCCTTGCGCTGCCGCGTGACGAAAAACATGTGGTTGCGCACATCGCCCCCGCCATCAGAGCGACAATCGGCGAGTCTTTCGGAATGCCCATCGGTACCCCGGTCAGGGGTCAGCTTGTAACCGCTCTCCGTCGTTTGGGTTTCGACGCTGTATTTGACACAAACTTCAGCGCCGACTTGACCATTATGGAAGAAGCGACAGAGTTTTTAAGCCGGATGAAATCCGGCGAGAATCTTCCGCTGCTCACATCCTGCAGCCCGGGCTGGATCAACTTCCTGGAGAAGTTCTACCCTGAAATGATCCCCAATGCCTCAACATGCAAATCGCCCATGCAGATGATGAGTACCCTGATCAAGACTTATTATGCTGAAAAGAGAGGACTTAACCCAAAAGACATCTACGTTGTGGCGATTATGCCCTGTGTCGCGAAGAAGTATGAAGCGAGCCGTCCGGAACATACCATGCCTGACGGAACGCCTACAACTGACGCGGTTCTCACCACCAGGGAACTTGCCTGGATGATCAAGTCATATGGAATAGACTTTGAAAACCTGCCAAAAGGTCAATGCGATAAGCCGCTGGGTCTCAGTTCCGGCGCCAGCGATATATTCGGCGCTACAGGCGGCGTCATGGAAGCCGCTCTGCGAACGGCTTCGGTCAACCTAACGGGCAAAGAAACCGGCCCGCTGGTATTTGAAGAGGTCAGGGGCGTGACCGGCCTTAAAGAGACGACCATTGACATTGGCGGCACAGAGGTGCATATCGCTGTGGCCAACGGGCTTCAAAACGCCAAAGTATTGCTTGATTCGATCAAGAGCGGCAAAAAGAAATATCATCTTGTGGAAATCATGGCCTGCCCGGGCGGGTGCGTCATGGGAGGCGGTCAGCCCTATCCGCCGCTTGACCACAACGCGCTTGATTCAGACCTGGCATTACGCCGCGCCAAGGCTCTTTACACCATTGATGACAACAAACAGCTAAGACGTTCTGACGAGAACCCGGATATTGAACATCTATACGCCGAGTACATTGGTGAACCCAACGGCGAAAAAGCGCACAAATTGCTCCACACACACTATCAAGCCCGTTTACCAAGGGGAGTCCGATGAGCCATTCAGTTGTAAATACAGATAACTGGGAAGCTGTCAAGGCTGAATGTTTGAAACACCTGCCACAGCATGTAATTGATTACATTGAAGAAACAAAAGACCAAGATCGTTCAGAGAGCCACCTGATTTCCATTCTGCATAAGATACAGGCTCACTCCGGTTATCTGAGCAAAGAACAGTTAAACGCCGTTTCACAGCTTGCCAGGATACCAATGACCAAAGTCACCGGCGTAGCGACTTTTTATCATTACTTCCGTCTCACGCCGCGCGGCAAACATATCATCAGCGTGTGCCTGGGTACCGCCTGCTATGTAAAAGGCGCTGAAAAAATCAGTCAGTCGCTTATGAATAAACTGGGCATCCAATTCGGCGAGACCACCAAAGACGGCTTGTTCAGCTTAGAAGCTGCCCGTTGCCTCGGCACCTGCGGTTTAGCGCCGGTAATCATGGTTGACGAACAAGTATATGGCCCGGTCGCGTCCGGCGACGTTCGTACCATTTTGGACAAATACATTAAGCAGGCATCAAGGACTGGTGATAAAAATTGAATATATAGCCAACAAAACTTCCTGTGTGTGACATTTTGCCAAAACTTGGGAACTATAGCCATTCAACTTTAAAATCATCCTGTTTATCAAGTGGAAGGCACGAAGTGCCAAGGTTGCGCCTTCATTACGTGAGCCGCCGACAGGCGGTGAGCGGAACGGTAGCGCAGACGAAGGGCACAGGGCAACGTACCGTTTTAAAGTTGTTTCACTATACCCCAAAGCTTTCCATACAAAACCGCGTTCCGCGATTTTGATATGGAACGGCTATACAATTACACATGGCAAAAACGCGCCTTGACATACTTCTCACACAGCGCGGTATGTGTGAGACGCGGGCAAAAGCGCAGGCAAGGATACTGGCCGGCGAGGTTTTAGTCGAGGATCGGCCAATCACAAAAGCCGGAACTCTGGTCATGGAAGACGCAAACGTGCGAATGAGGGGTAACTCGACGCCGTACGTCGGCAGGGGAGGACTTAAACTGGCGGGCGCGCTCAACGCTTTCAGCGTAGAGCCAACCGGCTTGATATGCTTCGACGCCGGAGCCAGCACAGGCGGTTTCACGGACTGCCTGTTGAGGCATGGGGCGAAACGCGTCTATGCTGTGGACGCGGGTACAAATCAGCTTCACTGGAAACTTAGGTCTGACGCCAGGGTTGTATCAATGGAACGATGCAACCTGCGGAATTGGACGCCTGACAATATTCCCGAAAAATGCGATCTTCTGGTTGCCGACCTGAGCTTCATAAGCCTCAAATTAGCGATTCCCCCAATACTGCCCAGTCTGCAAACAGACGCGGAAGCGATACTGCTGGTAAAACCACAGTTTGAAGCCGGAAGGAAAGAAATAGAAAAAGGAGGATTGGTAAAAGACCCGGCGGTTCATGAGCGCGTTTGCGGGGACATCTGGGATTTCTTTTCAACCACGCGCCTAATACCCCAACGGCTTGTAATAAGCCCCATACTTGGGGGCGAAGGCAACAGTGAATTTTTAATGTACTTCAGGCTGAACGGAGAACAGCGGACATTTCCGGGCATAATATAGCAGTTCAACTTTTGTAGTTGAATGCTATAAGAAAGCAATACAGGCGAAAATTGCTGTAAGACGCGGAAAGGTGTGATGTCCAACGAAGCGACAAAGATAAAAGAGCAGTTCGGGCAGTTGGAAAGGCGCGTCCTGCGGGGAAAAGGCATAGACATAGGTTGCGGCAACGCCCCCATATTTCCGAACGTGCGATGCTTCGACCAGCAAGACGGCGACGCCAACAGGATAAGCGATTACGTCAAAGAGCAATTCGACTTCGTGTTCTCTTCGCACTGCCTGGAGCACATGCTGGATCCCCGCGCGGCGCTTAAAGACTGGTGGAGCCTGGTGAAGGAAGGCGGCTACTTGTACGTCGTCGTACCGGACGAAGACCTGTACGAACAGGGAGTCTGGCCGTCGAAGTTCAACTACGAGCACAAGTGTACCTTCACCATCTTCAAGGAAAAAAGCTGGTCGCCGGTGTCGGTGAACGTCATGGACCTGATAAGGGAGCTGTCCGACTGTTATCCCGTCAGGATAGCCCTGCAGGACAACTACTATAACTACACGCTGAAAGGCGTGGACCAAACGCTCGGAAGGGCGCTTGCTCAGATACAGTTCGTGTTGCGAAAGGGCGACCCAAATGAGCGAGGCGCTTCCGAAAACGATACGGGCGCCGGCCAGCGCGACCCCCAGTTGATCAAATTCTTCACCGAGGCCATGTCCCGTCATACGCGGGGCGAATGGTCCGCCGCGCTTCTTTCGTACAAACGCATTCAGAGGCAGTTCCCCTATTTCGCGGACGCTTGGACAAACGGCTCCATGGCGCTGTTTAATCTCGACCGCCTCGACGAGGCTCTCACGGCGGCCACGACGGCGTTGGTGCTAGCCCCCGAAAGCCCCAGCGCGCATTGCGCCCTCGCCAACGCCCTCCAGGGTCTGGGCCGGACGGATGAGGCGGCGGAGCATTTTGAGAAGGCGATCCTCTTGGACCCGGACCACATCCCCGCGCTAACGAACCTTGCGGTGATCCACGTCCACAAAGGCAATTTCAAGGAGGCTCTTGATCTGGAGAATGAGGCGCTCAATATCAACCCATACCACTCGGCGCTTTGGGGCAACAGGGGCTACACGAAGATGCGGATGCTAGACCTGGGGAGCGCGGAGGATGATCTGCGCGTGGCGCTGGAGTTAGCGGACAATAACCAAGCGCGCTGGAACTTGGCGTACCTGCAAATGATCGAGGGGCGCTACCGCGAGGCATGGCCGAACTTCAGGGCCAGCTTGTACTTGGACGAGTGGTCCGCCAACGCGCGGGATTTTGGAAAGCCGCGCTGGAACGGCGAAGACCTGAACGGCGGTACGTTGCTGGTCTGTACGGACAGCCGCTTTGGCGACACACTGCAGTTTTCCCGCTTTCTGCCGCGCCTGAAGCGCTTCGGCGGCCGCGTACTGCTCTGGACGTACCAGCCACTGAAGAGGCTCCTGTCGGATTTGTCCGGTATAGACGGCCTGGTCGTCGAGGGCGAGCCACTGTCCGACTTCGATTTTGTGGTCCCGATTATGGAGCTTCCCATCATCCTTGATGCCGATACGGCCGATCTCACGCCCCTCCCGCCGCCACTACTGACCCCAACGCCCCCAATCCCCGAATTG
>JAITCJ010000191.1 GCA_031283145.1 Holophagales bacterium
CATGGTAACGATAAAATGGTGAAAGATCTTTGGTGTGATGGCAATGGCCCTAAGTGGCTGACTCCATATGACCGCCTTGATGGAGACCCAAGAGGAACCGGTTGCGCAGCGACAGCAGCATGGCTGGCGCTGCGCCTTAGTGGTATGGAACCCATCAGTGCTGCCGAAGCCGCCATCCAATACATACGAAGTGCCTGGAATTATCTGCACATACCCGGAGGCGTCGGTCGTCTGACATTCCCGCCAAGAGTCAAATGATGATAAGAGAAGGACAAGGTTTTGTTATTCAAACAGCCCAAGATTCACCTTGGGCCGGATGGTTCAGTGTTCAGGAATTGGATTGGGTGAATCTCATTAGAACAAACCCATCCATGTTTTTGAGGTGCCTTGGAGAAATCGTTGCTTTCCTGCCAGGCGGCGTTTCAATACTGTGGAATGCCGCGGAAACATCGCGGCAAAGTAGTCCGGCTCTCTTAACCACTCTGGAAAATATTTTGCTGCACTTACCCGGCGTCAACCTTCACATTAAAAAACCACTGCGCTATGACCAGATTGAAGTTCCATTAAACGCGTGGTTTCACTCACCAGAAGCGCCGGACGGCGATTTGGCGGCAGCATGGCGCAAAGGCTTGATTGGGTGGGTTCCACAGCAAAATAGCGGTTGGTCATTGCCCGGAATTGGACATGCCTCAACAGACCAAAAAGATTGTTCCGCAGGTATGCTATGGGGTGAAGTAACGATACCGGCTTCAGCGGTACATCATTTGGAAATTGAAAATCTAAAGTCAGCCCTTGAAGACACACAAGCTCATATCGAACGAGTATTGAGCCACCGCATTAACGCCGGCGCTTGGCCTCAGTCAATTCCATTCCGGCGCCGCAAAACAACATGGCGGCTGACATTGACTGGCGGGTGGGAATTTCAGCTCTCCGGTCAATCATGGGAAGCGCTTGCTTTGGACTTGTCATCTTTGCAAGGATTTTTAAGTAATCAGCTAAAATGCCGCATTCATATTGGCATAAATCACAACGCCAGAATCGCGGGAATGCTTGGAGAACAGGCTATGCGACTTGGACTGCCTTGGCGAAATTCTTTGAGCCTGCCCCCCGCGCCGCCAAGTTTTACACCTGGAATCTCCGCCGATCCCAGAAAAACCAGTCCGTTAGAAGCCAGAGCCTCTATACCTAAATCAATAGCCGCGCTATTGTCAGATCCTCCCGTAGTGTTGCTTCGCGTACCAGTAGTACCTTCAATGAAAGGAATTAGCGCCTTTTTGCGAGGTCTGGAAGTACAGCCGGCTATCCGCTGGCTTCCGCCCGACATGCCTCCGCCAGGCCCATTCCATGCTGAAATTTCTTGGGACCCCGCGGCAACTTTTCCAGCGGTTGCGGATGGTAAAGCCAGCCACCCAAAGCTATTCGATTGGGCTGAATGATGCGGGACAGGGAGCTGGTTCAACGTATAAAGGACGCGACAAACCTTGCAGAGATTGTTGGGCAGACAGTCAAACTGCGCCAGCAAGGAAATGCCTGGATAGGTCTTTGTCCATTTCATTCTGAGCGAACACCCAGTTTTCATGTGATACCGGACAAAGGCTTTTATCATTGCTTTGGTTGCAATAAACATGGCGACGCCTTTACTTGGCTGATGGAGCGCGAGGGACTGAACTTTGCCGAGGCAAAAGAACAGCTTGCTAAAGCGGCGGGGATTGAACTGCCAAGAATCAAGGCCGATTATGACTTTGCCAAAGAAGACTTAAATAACAGAATCCGCTCCGCTCTTGAAATAGCCCAGTCCTATTTTCAGCGCAGTTTTAATGAAAGCGGGAGTGCCCAGGATTACCTGAGACAACGCGGCATCAATAACAATTTCGCCAGAGAGGCAGGATTTGGGCTTGCGCCAAATGGTTGGGAAAACGTAATAAATTTGTTGCGTCAGCACAACTTCAGTACAGAATTAATCGAACAGACAGGTTTGGCCGTACGCAATGACCGCGGCAACTTGCGAGATTTCATGCGTCATCGCCTGACAATACCAATTCATGATACGCGAGGCCGCCTGGTGGCGTTTGGCGGCAGAGCCTTGGGTGATGACAAACCTAAATACCTTAATACACGCGAGACTCAGAAATATAAAAAAAGTGAAACATTATTTGGGTTTCACCGAGCCAAGGGGCACATGCGCGATGGAGCCTTGCTTGTAGAGGGTTATTTTGACGTCCTCCAGCTTCATCAAGAAGGCATAAACCAAGCGATTGCCCCGCTTGGCACCGCTCTGGCGGAAGATCAACTTAAAACTATTACTAAATTTACAAGAAAAATTGTACTTTGCTTTGATGGAGACGCTGCCGGACAAAGGGCAACTGAAAGAACACTAAAATTAGCCTTGCCACTAGGTTTTGACGTTCGCTTATTAGTGCTTCCAACAGGCGAAGACCCCGACACTTGGTGCATAAAACTTGGCGCTGATGGTTTCCGGGCAATATTGCGGCAAGCGCCTGATTGGGTTGGTTTTTTATTGAATCGCACGCGGGAGGGGCGCGACATAAAAAGAATTTCGGACAGAATGGAAATATTTCAAACATTCGTGACATTTTTCGCGTTCATGCCCCGAACACCGGAGAATTGGAGCCTGCTCCAAAGTGTGGCCGCGGAACTTGGTATTCCCAAGCATGAACTCAGCAGAGCACTCAGCAATCAAGCGGCATCGCAAACACAAAAACACAGCGTCGCGCAAACCGGCACATTGGAAAACCTTGACATAGACGATTTACTGCGGCCACTTATTATACTTTGCCGCAATCCCGGCAGCCGACAAGAAATCTTTCAATTACCTGTCGGCTGGTGGGATTACTTAAAAGGCGCCTTGATTCTGCAAACCGTTTTAGACAGCGATGGCGATGATTCATTGCTACCTGACGAATTGTTAGGTCCGCTGAGAAAACTGGAAGCTACATGGGCAAGCAAAGAAGATTCTGGAATGACAATCGAAAAAGCTATATTCAATCTGGAAAAGGCATATGTTTTTAGAGAAATAAAACTTGGGATAGAACTTCTCAAAAGCCCTGAAATACTTGCTGACCCTGACTCTAAAGACCGCCTTGAAAAACGCCAGACGCAACTGCTGCAGCGTAAATCATTGTTGCTTAAAAACAACAGGCTTTGAAAAAAAACCATGCTTGTGACGTCTATCACCCGACAGCATCGACAACTGCCATGCCAGACAATAATTTATCATTGCTTTTTTTGAAAGCTAATCTATACTGAAAGGTTCTGAGGTTTTGATGAT
>JAITCJ010000071.1 GCA_031283145.1 Holophagales bacterium
CCATTTGGTGGCGATTGCGTTGGCTCTTTCATCAGAAACGTCCAATCGCAGTTTTATCTGATCCAGTCTGGCTTCTTTTAGGCATTTCAGATAATTTTCTATTCTTTGGGATTCTGATAATTTTCTCTCACGGTCCTGGGCAAATGAAAGTCCGCCCGTCAGAATTAAAGCAAATAAAAGACAAGAGCTAAACGATTGTTTAATCATGATAATCACCATCCAGGCTCTGTTGGCTGAACGCTTGCCTCAGGCTTTTTAATGTCTTTCATCAGTGCTTGAGTTTCTTCCGGCGTCAGGTTTGGAACTTCCGCGAACAACTCAATGCTGGAAAAAGAAGTAAAGTCATGTAAATAGTCATACATGTCTTTCGGAGGTATCACAGCTTCCAGAACCACTGTGGATGATTGACTTTGTCTCCCGAACCAGTAAGAGCTGACTGCGGCGATGAACATTATTGAAGCCGCTGAGATAAGCAACGGTAATCTCAACCATAGGTGTGTTGATGGGGTGGGCAGTTTCTGGAATATCCTGCTCGGCAGATGGTCAAAGTATCCGGCAGGGACTATGGGATGGTCAAAATCATCCTGCGCTATCCACATTACTCGCGCTTCTGAGCACATGCGACATGTGGAAATATGTTTCAGAACGTCCTGCGGGAGATTAAACGGGTCGTATTCAATCGCAGACAAGGCATTTTGACAGTCAAGAGAAAGTTCTGGATCGTGACGCTTCATAATTTACCTTCCTTAACGTGACGAGCAAGGTTTTTGATGGCATGAAATATGTGGGCTTTCACACTGCCGACTGTGGTGTCCATTTCTACGGCTATTTGGTCATATTTGAGATCGTGTTTGAGACGCAGCGCTAATGCTTCCTTTTGGCGTTTGGGCAGTTTTGGGAAAGCTTCCCGCATCAGGCGTCTTGACTCTTGATCCAGATAAGCTGTCATTTGATTATCTTCCGTACGCAACGCGGGATGAGGGGTTGAAAAAGCGATATCCTCAATGTTTTCATAATTTATGCGATTTCTATCCAAAAAATTCAGAGACTGTCTCGTGGCGATGGTTATCAGCCAGGTTCTAAAGCTGGACTCGCCTCTAAAGCCAGGCAATGCGCGATAAACGCGCAAAAATGTCTCTTGCACCACATCATCCGCGTCCTGGTGGTTGCGAAGAATTGAGAAAGCCTTGCCGTACACATCTTTTTGAAACAGACCCATCAGCCGTGTAAACGCAATTTGATCGCCTGCCTGGGCGGCTTTTACCCACAGATCAACTTCCGGCGAATGGTACGGAGAATCTGTTGGGGCGGCTAAAACAATGGGTTTATTTGTCACGGCAACAATCATGATGGCGCGAGGCTCCAATTTAGTCAAGCGGGAACATGAATTTATTCCCACATATTCACTAGACCCCAGGTATGTCTGTGATGTTTAATATAATTTGTAGTAAGAGTTTTTTCATGACCATGATTCGGCAAAATATTCAACCAATGGTTTCTGAGGAAGAAATCTGCCGGAGGGTGAAAGAACTGGGCCGTGTGATTGAGTCCGATTACTTCGGGAAAGACTTGGTTGTTGTTGGGCTGTTAAAGGGTGCATATCCCTTTTTCGCTGATTTGACCAGGGCTATTGATTTGGATTTCCAAGTGTGTTTCATGAGGGCCTCCAGCTATGGCCTCGACTTAGAAAGTAGCGGGGAAGTTAAAATCTCGCAAGATATTGACATCTCAATAAGCGGTAAAGATGTTTTAATTGTTGAAGACATAATAGATACGGGCCGAACCTTGATAAGTGTTTTAGATTACCTGAAAGCTCAATCGCCCGCCCGCATTCGCATTTGCGCCCTGCTTGATAAGCCCAGTCGACGCGTGCATGATGTTCCGGTAGATTATGTGGGTTTTTCCATAAAAGATTTATTTGTTGTCGGCTATGGGCTGGACGCAAAAGAAATGTACAGAAACCTGCCTTACATAGGTATATATAATTCTGTATGAGACAAACTTTTTTCGCGCTTTTTCTGTGTTGTTTGGCGGGATGCGGATACCACCGCCTTGACCGCGCTGAGAATACAGTTCCATGGATTGTTCGCGGTGAAACTATCAGGTTGGACAAAATTTACAACAACACCAAGCGTGGCGGGTTAGAAGATATATTCAGAAAAGCGATTGAGAGTCGCATTATAACTTCGTCTCCATGGAAACTGAATGTCGGAGAGGCCGAGTCACGCTGGATTCTTAAAGTAACAATTGAGTTTTATGAAGTGCGCATGTTGGGGTTGAATTTAAATTCAATGCAAGGTGGTTCCGCCAGTACCTCTAATCGGATCGAAATCTTCATTTTGGTCGGCTTGCAGATTTTAGATGGTAAAACCGGAACATTGGTTGTAGATATACCGAAATTGACGTTCAGAAATCATTACATGATTGATCAAAACCTTGCCGCCTCTGAAAACAAGGAGGTTCAAATTATTAATAGGCTGGCCGATGATTTTGCGGAGAGTTTTTTGACCCAGTTGCTTGTAAGGCACGATTGATGGATATTTCAGAGCGATTTCTTGATGCCGGGTACGCCCTCCTTCACGGAGATGATACGGAAGGACGTATGCAGGCGGTTTCCGCATGGAAAGCCCGCCATGTTGACCCCGACTTGGAAGACTTTTCCCTCACAACTTGCCAGGAGGGCTGCCATTGGGCAGCAGTTCAAGGCGCTCTGATGGAGTTGGCTCCCTTTGGGGCAAATCGGGTTGTTGTTGTCCCACAGGCCGACAATCTTCTTGAGCGGGCAAAAGAGCTTCCGCCCGCTGTTAAAAGCCTACTTACCAACCCAATGGAGGGTACTTATCTCTTGTTGGTGGCCAGAGGCGTGATCTCTGCGGCGCCAGGCAAAATTCTGAGCACGAAGCCCTTTAGCGATTGGAATAAAGAGGGCAGGGTATTCAAGGTTGGCGCTTTGGATAATAAAGCCGCGATTGCCTTTCTGGAATCAAAAGCAAAGGAGTTTCGCTTGATTTTGGACACAGGGGTCGCCCAGAGCCTTGCGGAGCGGTTGGGGGGAAGTCCCGGGATTTTGACAAGGGCGCTGGAAGTTTTAGAATTGATTGCGGAAGATCATCAAGTAACACATGAAATGTTAGATCAATCTACATTTAGATTAGGGGAGCAGAACGCTTTTTCGTGGAGTCAGGCTTGGCAAAAAGGACAGATTGGCGAAGCGTTAAAAAATTTGAGGATTGCCATTGAGGATGAACCCGATGGCGCGCCGCTGATGCTTCTTGGTCAGGCTCGCAGAGAGGTGGAACGCCTTTGCCGCTTGCGCGAAGCGGCGCGGCAAGGTGTTTCAGCGTCAGATTTAGCTTCCATCCTTGGACTGACGCCAAAACAAATCTTTCTGTTAGATGGGTATAAACGAGTCCTTGATCGAATCCAGGCAGAAGGTCTTAAAAAATTAGTAACTCTGTTGGCGGACACAGATTCGGACATCAAAGGCGGAGTCCTCAGCCGAAGCCCTACGCCATTGATCAATCTAACAGTCAGTCTTTGCAGAGCTTGGGGCGGAAAATAGAATTGAGGTATTTGACTTAGCCGCAGGGTGACTCCATGGAAAAAATAAAACTGCTTACTAACTTACGCGGTCTGATTACACCGGATCCCAATCAAACGTGGAAGGTGGATTTCATAGAAGCCCCCACGATTGTTTTGAGGGATGGCCGAATAGATTGGATTGGACGAAAGACTGACATCCCTTATGAATATGGGGATCCAGAGCCGATAGATGGGAAAGGGATGTGGGCCAGCCCTGGATTTGTGGATTCCCACACACATTTGATATTTGGCGGCGACCGCAGTCAGGAGTTCAACCGCCGTCTGCACGGCGTGACATACGCGCAGATTGCCTCTAAAGGGGGCGGGATCAGAGAAACCGTCAGAGCTACCAGACAAGCGACCGTTTCAGAGTTGGTAACTATTGGTTCAAACAGGCTTCAGAAGATGCGTTCCAAGGGTGTTTTGCACGTTGAGTGCAAAACAGGTTACGGACTGGAACTGGAAACTGAATCGTGCCTTTTGCGCGCCTATTCCGAGCTTCTTAAACGCGGTTGGAGTTTGGACGTAACTATAATGCCAGCCCACGACATTCCTGTGGAATATGCCGGAGCGCCGGACAAATATATCAAGGTAGTCAGCGAAGAATGGCAGCCGGAGCTTATCAGGCGTCACCCAGACGTGGCTTCTTTCTGTGACGTCTTTGTAGAAAAAGGCGTTTTTACGCCTGAGCATGGGAGGCAAGTATTGGAGTCAGGCCGCAAATTGGGGTTAAAGCCGAGAATCCACGCGGATGAATTTGCGCATACAGGCGGAGCGGAATTGGCCGCTGAACTGGGCGCGGCCAGCGCGGATCACTTGATGTTCTGTTCCGATCAAGGCATGGTCGCTATGGCAAAGGCAGGCGTTATACCTACTTTGCTCCCCGCGACAACGCTTTTCCTTGGGATGCGCGACTTTGCGCCGGCAAGGCGCATGATTGAAACCGGATGCAAAGTAGCCCTTGCGTCTGATTTCAACCCAGGCAGTTGCGCCTGTATAGACCCATTGCTGATTTTACGTCTTGGCTGTTTGCAGCTCAGAATGACCTTTGAAGAAGCTTTCGCGGCGATGACGCTGCATCCGGCGTTAAGCCTATCGCGTCCGGATTTGGGGCATTTGTACCCCGGGGCAAGAGCCGACTTGCTATTGTGGGACGTAAAACACCCGTTGGAATTAGTCTATTGGATGGGTGAAGCCTACAGGCCGGAAATCATATATAGCCAATCAACTTTAAAATCATCCTGTTTATCCAAGTGGGAGGCACGGAGTGCCAAGGCTGCGCTGCAGTAAAGTGAGCCGCCGACAGGCGGTGAGCGGAACGGTAGCGCAGACGAAAGGCGCAGTGCAACGTACCGTTTTAAAGTTGTTTCACTATATAGCAAAAAAAAAAAAAAAACAGGCTGTGTTCTGTTTTCCAAGTTTATTGGCTGTTATCAGAATTTTATATGGAATTGTTTTAAGACGCGCCTGAAGACGCGTGAGGGGGTCTATAGAGTATGCCGGACTTGATGAAGTCTCTGTTCATTCTGGCAATGTGTTCCAGCTTAACGTTCTTCGGGCAGACAGCTTCGCACTCGGCAAAATTTGTGCAGGCACCAAATTGTTC
>JAITCJ010000075.1 GCA_031283145.1 Holophagales bacterium
ACATGCCGCAAACAGCCGCATTTGCGCGACCATTTGTAGCATTGGCAATGGGAACTGGTATTACACATCAAAACCACACGGACTCAACCTCAAGCGGCTTACCCTCTTTATTATAGGTCGCGTTGAACACCACGTCTGACAGCAATTTCCTGAATGCCTGGTTGTCACACCATTGTCTGTATAGTTCTATATTATCTGACATCATTCCCAATATGGCCTTGCGCGCCACAGAGTCGCTCACGTCACGGGCTTCCTGTTTGTCGGCGTTCCGCATGGCGTTTTGATATGTTTGGTCACCTGATACTATCGCGGGTAGTTGAGCTATATCTCTTCTTACTTTGTCCGGATATTTCCACTCAATATTGCCGAACTGGTCATTAAAAGCGCGTAGGATATTTGTCAGACGCTCAAGTTCCGGCTCCCGGACGCCGCCGCCGCTTTCAGTGGGTACAGGATATACTTCAGCGTCAGCGTCTTCTGGTTGAATACTCATTCGCGACATTATTTCAGCACGGTAGCTGTCGAGGTCTATAGCCTCCAGTATTCCCGCCGACAGGTCTTCCTCTGTCGGCGATGGCAGCTTGGGCAGGAGTAAATTCATAAATACGCACAGCTTCTCCCATTCGGGGTTTCCATAGGGCAGTATCGCGCCCAAAAAGCCATAAGTGCGGACAAATCCTTTCGCCGCCGACTTAAAGTCTATCTGTCCATTCTCGTCAAGCTGCTTGTACAGCGCGGCGCAGACATCAAGTATGGGATCCAGCCTGTCGCGCTCCGCCCCGCCCAGGCAGAGTTCAACCAAACTGTCAACATGGACCTGCGTATAGACTTCATGACGTTCCATCGTCGAAACAAGGTCATACAGCCTGTTAGGGTCAGTTTCGCCGGACAGTATGGTCGTCCGGTAATAGCGTGAGAATGCCTTTTGTATATCGTCGGGTTCATTGGCGAAATCAAGCACAAAGGTGTCCAGCTTCCGCGGACAGGCGCGGTTGAGCCGCGAGAGCGTTTGCACAGCTTTTATATCAGTCAGGATTTTGTCAACGTACATCGTGTGCAGCAGCGGCTCATCGTATCCTGTCTGGAACTTGTCCGCTACAATCAGGAACCGGTAGGGGTCGGTCTTAAATGTCTTTTCAATGGCCTTCGATGGGAATCCGTTAATGGACGCTTCATTGACATTTACGCCGCCGTATTCCCTGTCGCCGCTGAAAGCGACAATGGCTTTGCAGGGGCTTCCACGGTCTTTAAGGCATCGCATGATCGCGTGGTAATAATCAATGGCGCGTTCAACACCAGCCGTAACGACCATACAGCGGGCTTTCCCGCCAATTTTTCCCTTGGCGATGACTTGTTCATGAAAATGTTCTACAATAATTTCGGCCTTCACGGAAATGGGGTAGGCGTTGCCCTCCACAAACTTCCTGAGTTTTTTCCGCGCCTTCTCTTTATCAAAGCGCGGGTCGTCTGCAAGCGTCTTTATAAGTCTATAATAACTTCTGACAGGCGTGTAATACTTTAGGATGTCAAGTATGAAGCCCTCTTGTATTGCCTGCTTCATGGAATAATTATGAAAAGGATAATGCCTTACCGTACCATCGGCTTGTGGGTCAGTTGCGCCGAACATTTCAAGCGTCTTGTTTTTAGGCGTGGCTGTAAAGGCAAAATAACTCGCGTTGGCGAGCATCCTGCGCCCCTCGATGAGCGCGTTGATTTTGTCCTCAATGTCGGCGTCAGCTTCAACATCGCGGCCACCGAGCGCCATGTTCATCTGAGCGGACATACTGCCGCTATGGCTGCTGTGCGCCTCGTCTATGATGATGGCGAACCTGCGGTTTTTGTGAGCCGTGCCTATGTCGTCCAGGATTAGCGGGAATTTATGCACCGTTGTAATGATGATTTTCTTACCATCCCTGATGGCGCCGCGGAGGTCGGCGGAGTGTTCAGCCCACGCCACGATGCTGGATACCTGCGCGAATTGTTTGATGGTATTTTTTATCTGTCTGTCGAGGTTCACTCGGTCTGTAACGACGACTACCGAATCCACCACGTTAGAGCCATTTACTTCAAGCCCGACAAGCTGATGGGCGAGGCACGCTATGGAGTTTGATTTGCCGCTTCCGGCGCTGTGTTGTATGAGGTATTTACGCCCGACGCCTTTTTGACGGACATCTGCAAGCAGCGCCCTTACAACGGCAAGCTGATGATAGCGCGGGAAAATCTGTCTTTGTGTGACTTTGCCCGTATCGTTATCCTTTTCCTCAATCACCTGGGCGTAGTTCTCTATAATGTCGGCAAGTCCTGTCTTGGTCAGTATCTCTTTCCACAGGTAATCAGTCATTATTCCGTCAGGATTGGGCGGGTTGCCCGCGCCGTCTTTGCAGCCTTTATCAAAGGGCAGGAACCACGAATTTTTGCCTTCCAGCTTCGCGCAGAATTTAATCCTGGCATCGTCCGCGGCGAAATGCGCCAGGCAGCGCTTAAAATTGAACAAAAGCTCCTTGGGGTCGCGGTCGGTCCGGTACTGATGTACAGCATCCTCCACGCTCTGCT
Organism: Holophagales bacterium; assembly: GCA_031283145.1. GTDB lineage: Bacteria > Acidobacteriota > Holophagae > Holophagales > Holophagaceae > WRHW01. The sequence continues at coordinate 2,554 of JAITCJ010000075.1, forward strand.
TGGTAAGCTGGTTTTTAAGCTCACAGGTAATCACGGGCAGGCCATTTATAAAAATCGCGAGGTCAATCGCCAGTTTCGTGTTGTCACCCGAATACTCCAACTGCCTTGTAACGCTGAATATGTTTTGTCCAAAGAGTTCTTTTGCCTTTGGATTCTTTTCCGACGGCGTCATGTGAAACATGATTAAGTCAGCGGGATAGGCTTTGATGCCCCTCCTGAGTACATCGCACACGCCGCGTTTGGTGATTTCGCCGCACAGACGGTTGAGGAACCGCGTGCGTTTCAAGCCGCTTTCACGTACGCCGAGCTTTGCCACCTGCTCAGACTGCGTGGTCTCCAAAAAGCGGAACAGACGAAGCTCGTCCACAGCGTACTTGCGGTTATAGTCCGCGTTAACGCCCCGCTCAAATCCGTTTTGCTCAACAAGCCACTTGACGATCAGAGATTCAAGGCCGTATTCGCTGGTATCGGTGGGCATAATCACACTTCGGCGGGAGCGGCCAGCCAATTATCACCGCGCAAACGAGTAAAGGCTATTTCTATTTGCCGCCGACTGAATTTTCTTTTTTGCGGACCCCAGGCGTACGCACGGTCAACAATATCCGGCAACGCAATCGCTTCATTTTTTGCTACCCAGTGGACAGTCGCTAGCAGTTCCATCCCGAACCGCGTTTCAAATCCATCTACAAGCTCCGTCACGCGGCCGATACGCCGCAGGGTATCCGGCTGTTGTTTCAAAAAAGCGTTGGCGTCCAGATCAGCGCCCGGGACAATCTGAATTTGTTTGTCCGGTTTATCGCCGCCATCGGCATAACCCGACAATAAATAGCCCTCGACGGCATTTAAGACGTGGGATAAATTTAACGCGAAAGGCCCATGATCGTGCTTAACATAGTTAAGACAAAGTGGTTCGCCGCTCTCTTGCAGGAAGTACATCAACTTATGGATTTCGAGCAGCGTGACAATAGGGTCGAGCAACCCATCTAAATATCGCTTGGTCAAGCTGACCAGCGCGGCTCGTCCGCTTGTCATGTCCGGAATACTGCGGCCGCACGCCATCTTTTCCGCAGGCAGCGCTCCATTGGGTTCAAAAATCTTGATATTAACATCGGTAAGCTGCGCAAAGGCTGATTCCATACAATGCCTGACCGCGCTCCATTCAAGCCCCCCCAAACCGCACCCAAGAGGCGGAACAGCGATTGAATCAATGCCACGCGCTTGCACAATGTAAATCAAATCGGCCAAGCCGGCTTCAATATCCTGAATTCTGCTCGCGCCGCGCCAGTGGCGCTTTGTCGGGAAGTTTATGATATAGCGCGGATTTATTAAACTGTTCGTTTCATATACAAGCATTTTGCCTGGAACTACCTCTTTGCGCTTGCAGGCGGTTTCGTAAAAGACATAGTTGTCGGGAAACCACTTCTTGAATTGCAACGCTATCCCACGTCCCATCACGCCGACGCAGTTGACCGTATTGACAATGGCCTCCGCGTTATCCGCAAGCAAATCGCCTTGTTTGTATTCGATCATGCTATTGTCCAACCCTTGCGTCAATAATACCATTCCCGTTGTATTCTTACAGGCGGGAATGACTGGTTTCCGCCAAGGATTTCATGGACTTTTCGCAGTTGATGATCGGAATAAACGCCGATTTCATCAAATAATTCCCAAGAAAAGCGGCTCTCCGCCAGAAACTCAGCCTGCTTTTTGTCGCGCCGCCCACTCCATTGGACTGCCCGAACAGCTTCCCAGTCAATTTTATCAAGGTCGGTCAGATCGGCGTAGTCCTCAAAATAGTATGACCCGGCATTTGAATCAGTGAACGCCCAACGAAGATTGTTTGCCTCAGCCCATCCGACCGCCTTTCGCAGGCCCGCGGCCAAATGCACTATCGGCTCCTGGCCGTCTTTGTAATCTATTTCAGGCGAGTTTGCCTTATGGAGCATGTACAGCATTGGAGAGCGGGGACAAAAATAGAAAGGCACACAGTCGCCGACATGCAAACCGGGGCGCGAGGACAGTGACAGGGTCAGCCGCCGATCCTTTATCTTTTGCATGCCTATCGTCGTGCCGATAGGCGCCCGCCTTTGCATCTCCGCGCTCGACACCAAAAACCTTTCCTCAATGATCGCGAACAGCTTGCTTATGTGGACGATGTGGTAAATCCTGACGTCATTACAGCATCATAGCCCCGCGCTCCCGCATATTCTTCCTGCAGCCATTCTGCGGCCGCCTCTTCAATCGCCTCATAATCAGGCGCTTCAAAGCCGCGCAGGTCCAGCCTGCCCGTGACGGCGTCGGAGATCAGGCGTGTGCGGTACTCGGCGAGAAGTGATATTTCGTTGTTGAATTTGCCAATAACCAAATCAATGTGTTCACATTGCTCGCCAAGCCGCGAAACTATCGCAAGTTGCTCAGATATTTGCGGAAGCATTAATGGAGCATTTGAGAGTTTCTCTTTCGTGAAATGTGAAATAGTCGCTTTATTGCAAACACTATCAATCCAACCCAAATTTTTGAGATGAAATAACCAATAGTAAAGAAATTTTATGCTTTGTTTTCTACTTCGCACTAGATGGACTGAGTTTTGTACATAGCAATCTTTAAGCTCATCGTTCCATATTGCTGATACGCCGACATCACCACCCTCCGTCACGAGCAAATCACCACACTTTAACAAATATTGCGGGAGTTCATTTTGCGAAAACCACATTTGTTTAATGGGATTGAGTTTCACGCCAGACCATTTAATGTTTGCGGCGCACATATAGTTGGCAAGCACATCATTTTTGGCACTTTTATTGGGTTGTAGCATTTTTCCAAGAGTTATATCGTAAAATCTGCCTATTCTCCCATTTGCCCATTCCCCTTTGCCTTTTGTAACTTCAAGGCTGACTAAAACATTCTTCATCTCCCCCAGCAGCGCGGCCTGCCGCCGCCTGGAGTTGATGAGCCTGTTTATCCGCGACACTTTCCAGTCCAAGTAGCGCGCGATCCTGTCCTGCTCGTCGCGGGGGGGAAGCAACGTTTTTAACGAGCGGAAAATTTCAGGGTAAAGCCGCAGACGACTTTTTATGACACCTGTAGAATAAGCACAAAAATAATTACATATTTCAGGTGTACGCATTAGGTAATGATAATACCAAGGGTTGCAACAATCACTTAATGAAAATACGGCGTATGCGGGGCTAATTACCCCATCAAAGCGTGAAATTGCTTGACTGCCATTCCATGCAAGCATTATGTTCATAATTAAGTCATTTTTCTTAACAACACTGTACCCTATTAGACTTTCGGCTGGTCGAATACTTACAGCGGTGCCGCCTTTTTGCGAAACGCCTGAATACTGCGATAAACTTAGCAACTGTGCATTATGGTCGTCATTCTTTGTTTTGCGTTCACTAAACACAACACGATTTGGAACTTCTTTCCACCCTTTCGGCAACTCCCCGTACCAAGCCGCGCTCATTCCCGCTCGCCCCCTTTCGCGGCGCCCAAGCGCAGTCGATCCAAATCCTTTGCGCTCAGGCGGCTGACGGCGGGCTTACCCGTGCTTTTTTCAATCTGCTCCCGTGCGGCCTTTGCGGCTTTGGCCCCATCTTCCGCCGCTGCGGCACTCTCAACAAACCCGCTTGGCTGCCGCGCTATGGATATGTCGGTGGCGGCGACCTCGGCCAGCATGTTGAGCACCAGTTCGGTGTTGGTCATGTTGTCGCGCAGGTTCTCCTTTTTAAGCCCTTTGTGCCGCTTGTACTCGCGGGTGGTCATGCCGCTCCAGGTGCGGCTCATCAAGTCGGTCAGTGCCGCGCATTCTTTTGCTTGCCCCACGCCCGCTCTGTCCCATTCGTCCGTCAGCCCCTTTCGGACTTCAATGGACTTTATCCTTTGATTGATCCAGTTCTCGCTGTACCCCAGGCGGCGGTAGCCCTGTATGGCGCGGGCTATGGACAGCTCTGGGTCTATGGTTTCGTCTATGCGCTCGCTGCCCGCCTTGGCTAGCCACAGCTTGAATGGCTCGGCCTTTTTGCTCGGCACGGACTGGACAAGGCGCAAAACCTGTTCTGTGTCGGCGGTGTCGGTCAAATACATTTTGCCATCGGTGGACTTCATTTTCAGTTGGTAACAATTTGTTACCGACTCATTGCCCTCCGCCGCAAGGCGGCCTTTTAAGACTTTCCAATACTTGCGGGCTGTCTGATAGTCGCCGTCAGTCAGCACGGCGATGATGTCAACAACCGAAAACCACCATTTTTCGGCTTCTTCGTCCCATATCGCACGGACTTGCTTGTCTTCAAAGAGCTTTACTTTGTCTTTATTTTTGCTCATGCCATGCCCCCATTACCTCGTCAAGCAGCCCTTTTGTCTCCGCCTCCAGCGCCCTTATGTCAGCCGCTATCTCCGAAAGCTCCCTAAGCTGAACGGGCTTATAGAAATGCCTGGTAAAACTGATTTCGTATCCGATTTGCGTCTTGCTCTCATCAACCCACGCGTCTGGCGCGTAGGGCAGCACCTCGGTTTTGATGAAAGCGTCAATTCCTCCGGGATAGCCAAGCGGTATCTGTTCGGTATCTGTCAGGTCTTTATCGGGAGTTTGCTTACCTTTCTTGTCGCGGAGCGGCTTGCCGTCTTTGTCGTACAGCGGGCGCAGCACTGTCACTTTCCAATAGCCAAAGGCGCTGTTGTCAAATATTTTGCTGTATTCGCTGTCCGCAAAGTCGAAATACATTTTGACGATTTTGTCGCGCAGTTCGGTCGTCAGCTCGCAGTTCTTCTGTCCGAGATTCTTGCGGAGGGGGGATTTGATGGCTGTCGCGTCTATTAACTGGATTTTACCTTTCCTGCGGGACTCTTTGCGGTTGGAGAGTAACCAAATGAAAGTGCCGATGCCGGTGTTATAAAACATGTTGTTCGGCAGAGCTATAATGGCTTCCACGAGGTCGCGCTCTATCATGTAGCGGCGGGCGTTGCTTTCGCCCTGTCCGGCATCGCCCGTGAACAGGGATGAGCCGTTGTGTACCTCCGCTATGCGGGAACCTAGTTCGGTTTCTTCTTTCATTTTGGATACGTTGTTGAGCAGAAAGAGAAGCTGTCCATCGCTCACGCGGGGTATCATCGAAAACTCGCCTTCCCCAGCGAAAGATGTAACAAAACGGGCGTCAATAATATCTTTCTTTCCGCCCAGTTTGTCCGCGTCGTTCTTCCATGATTTGCCGTAGGGCGGATTTGACAGCATAAAGTCAAACTGACGGCTTGGAAAACCGTCTTCGGTCAGTGTGTTGCCATAGACTATGTGTCCCGCGCCGCCGCCCTCGCCTTTAAGCAGCATATCAGCGCAGGTTATAGCGTAAGTTTCGGGGTTGATTTCCTGGCCGAACAGATTGATTAATACAGACTTTCCGGTCTGTCCAGCAAGTTTGAGCAGACGATCCTGGGACACGGTGAGCATACCGCCAGTGCCGCTGGCACCATCGTAACATGAGTATGATGAATTTTTTATTTTATCGGCTACAGGCAGAAATATTATGTCGGCCATAAGCTCCACTACGTCGCGCGGAGTGAAGTGTTCTCCGGCCTCCTCGTTATTTTCCTCGTTGAAGCGGCGTATGAGTTCCTCGAAAATAACGCCCATCGCATGATTATCAAGGGCTGGCAGACGGACACCGCCCATATCGTCAGAAACCGGGCAGGGGCTAAGGTTTACTGCCGGCGACACAAATTTTTCAATGACAGCACCGAGTATATCGGCGTCTGCCATTGTGTCAACTTGAACATGGAACTTGAACTTTTTCAGTATCATCTGAACATTAGGCGAAAATCCGTCCAAATACGCGATGAAATCCGCTTTCAGCTTTTGTTGGTTGGTACGGCTCGTGAGGTCTTTCAGGCGGAAGCGCGACCAGTTGCAGAAAGTCTGATTGGCCTCGTGGCACAATGCTTCGTTCTGATTTACGATACCCGCCTTATCGAGGAATTCTTTCCGCCTCAGCACATTATCTTTCGTGCTTTCAAGCACGGCGTCCAAGCGGCGTATTATGAGCATGGGCAGGATGACGTCGCGGTACTTGCCGCGAACATAGACGTCTCGTAGGCAGTCGTCAGCTATGCCCCAGATAAAGCTGACGATGGCGTTGTGTGTTTGGCTGTCCATTAAATTTCACAATTTTTACTTAAAATTCGGCTCTTGCTGAACAGTCTCGGTCCCAGTTCCGCCAGCAGCATGGCGGCGACTATGATGCCGCCTCCGGCAAATTGCGCGGCTGTCAGGCGTTCATGTATGCCGGGAATGACGCCGATGAAGGCTATGAAGGCGGCGAATACAGGCTCTGTTGTAAATATGATCGCCGTTTCCGTGGCTGTCAGCTTTGATTGAAAGGTTGTCTGCATGTAAAAGCCGAGCGCTGTCGCGGGTATGGCCAGGTACAGGAGGCCAAGCCAAACGTCCGTACGCTTGAGAGCGCCGCCCAGCATGTCAAAACCCGCCATGCTCTGCCCCGCGCTCGCGTTGGCCGGGAGGATCGCTGTAAATATACAGCTAAGTAGAGCGACGACGATTATTTGAGCCAGAGCTATCACCCACGGGGAACTGCGGCGGGACATTCGGGCTGTCAGAGTAATGTGAAAACCGCATAAGACCGAGCATATTAAGGTTTCAGTGTCGCCTCTGTTCCATCCCCCGAAAGGCGCCGATGGGTCTCTAACTAAAAAGAAAAGCCCGATAAAAGCCAGTATCGCGCCGAATCCGTGAGAGAGCCTGAACCTTTCCCCAAGCAATAAGCTGACAAGCGGAGTAAAGATTACAACCAAGCCGGTAATGAAGCCGCTCTTGCTGGTGGTGGTGAACCTGAGTCCGTCAACCTGCAGCCAGAATATGGTCGTCAGTATCAGGCCAAGTATTAATCCGTCTATGGCGCTTTGTCTGTCAATTTTTTTTCGCAGCAGAAGCATTATGGCGGTCAGGCAGATACCACCAAGAATGAAGCGTATTGTCAGCAGCGCGCCTACGGAAACTCCCGCCTGTAAAACAAACTTCATTCCGGCGAATGTGCCGCCCCAGATTAGGGCGAGGCACAACATGCCTGAAACAACGGCTAATCTCTGAAAACGATTGGGGGCAGACACATTTCATCCGATAAACAAAATTACAGATCAGCGCAAAATAGCCACAATGCCGATTTCCAGTTTCGGCTGTTCTGGGTCGTCGAATTTTATGGTCAATTTTTCATGCAGAGCGCCATTTTTTGCTTTTGGAGAGAGAACCACGTCTAATTTTTGCTCCAGCGCGCTGTTCTTGCTGAATCCGGCGGCTTTTATGAGAGACGACGTGGATTTCGCGTCCAAAATCCTGAAAGGTCTGCCGCGGCTATGTCTCAGGCTGACTGTGGTTCTGAATTCCTGTCCTGGCGCGCCGGTCCAGGTTATTCGGTCAGGCGTCGCTGTTATGATTGATTCCACATCCCACTGAACGCTGAAGTGCAGTAACGGGACTTTTTTGCTGGTGGTACGCACGGTCAGAATATCCGTCCCGTGAAAGCTCTGTTTTGGAATCAGCCTCCCGTCGAGGGTGATATTCAAAATGACGTCGCCGCCATCATTTTGGGGATTGCAGGATAAATAGGGCGCGCCCGGAATTTTTATGTCCGTCAGCACTATCGGCAGTCCGTCCCCTGATTCAAGACGGATATTTGAGGAAACAGAATCGGCGCGGGAGACCCCATTAAAAAACAATGTCGTTGTACTGGGCATTATCTCACGTACGACGCCAGCTTCAAAAGTCAACAGAGTGTTTGGACTGGAGGGGTCGTTGGAGATCACTTCCAGCGATTTGTGTACAGACCCCGTCATGCCAGCGGGGTCAAAGCGGATTTCGATAAATGTGCTTTCGCCGGGCTGTACCCGCCGCTGTCCCGTCACAGTATAAGTACAACCGCACGAAGTCATAACGTCTGTTATCTGGAGCGGAGCGCTGCCGCTGTTTGTCAGCTTATACTTATAAGATACCTTTTGATCCTGAAATATCCTGCCGAAGTCATGATGTTTTTTCTCAAAAGAAATAGACGGCGCGGGCGCCTGAGCGAGACAGACAGCCGAAATCAAAAAAATACCGCAGTGTACGCGCATGACAAACCTCTTTGGGATCAGAGCGGAACAGTTTAACTTTCAGAGCCAATCTGTTTCAGAATATCAATTATAAGCGGTTTCATATCAAAATCGCGGAACGCGATTCTGATATGAAAGTCTTTGGAGCCGTCTTTAATCAATGTACCGCCAAGCATAGTGAAACAGTCTCCGGAAAAATACTATCAACAAGCCTGAAAAACGGGCTGTACTATGTTTTTCAGGCTTGTCGAATATCTATCGCGCCGACAAATAAATCAACCAGGTTCGGATCGAATTGGGTTCCTCTGCCATTTTTAATTATCTCGATTGATTGTTCGTGCGGCAGAGCCGCTTTATAGGGTCTCTCTGAACGAAGCGCGTCATATACGTCAACAATGGCCATCGCCCTTCCGAGCAGCGGTATTCCCTCGCCTTTCAGTCCGCTAGGATAACCGGTCCCATCCCATCTTTCATGGTGTGTTAAGGCAAAAACCCTTGCGTACTCTAAAAAAACATGCTGATTCATATGCTCGCCCATTTTTAAAATGATTTTTTCACCAGCGACCGTATGTTCTTTGAGCCGCTCAAATTCCTCAGACGTCAAAGGTCCGGGCTTTTTAAGGATGTTGTCTTCTATGGCGATTTTGCCTACATCATGCAGTTGGGCCGATTGCAGCACAAGATCAATGTCCCATGATGAAATTTCTTTCCTGTACGCGTCCCGCTCCTTCATAGCGTTCAGCAGTATGCCCAGATACCGCTGTGTGCGCTCAATGTGTCCGCCGGTAATTACGTCGCGGAACTCCGTAAGTGACGCCATCGTTTTCAGTATGGCGTTCTGCATCTCCAGTAAAGTCTTTGACTCGATCATCTCTTTGTTGATCATTTGTCCGGTGAATTTTTTCGCCAATAGCAGAGTAATAATAAAGATTGAAAACAAAACACATATGGCAATGGAGATTTGCGTTAGTGAAACCATATTGATTTTTTGTTTCACATCGTCAATATTTATATCCGCGCCGATTATGATTTTATTTCCGCTGCTTGTAATCGCGGGCAAAAAATAAGACCTGTAGCTGCCAAATGAATCTGTATATTCATCAATCTGTGGCGTCCAAGTATCCCAGGCGGCAAAAACTTTTGAACTGGCGGCTTCGTAATAATCCATAGGATAGCAGAAAATACCATTGTCTATGTAGCTTCGGGGCGCTCCATCGTGTATGTATTTGACTTTTGAATCAACAACCGTCATTGAGTACAGAAATTTTAACCCGATGTCACTTGCGTAATCGCCCATTTTGATTACATCAGCTATATATTCTTCCTCCGGCGCGTAGCCGGTGAAAGCGCGGTCAAGTTTTTCTTCGCCAATCATCCGGACATATGATTTGGCGACCGTGGCTAATTCTGTGTCAATTCTGCGCAGCTCTTTAGCTCTTTCGAGATTGACAATTACGGTGGCATAAACAACAATTATCAATACATTCAAAGCGGTGAATAAAAGTGTTATTTTC
>JAITCJ010000128.1 GCA_031283145.1 Holophagales bacterium
TCCTCTGTTTTCTTTGCGGTTTGCCCGACGTATTCCGAGACCAAACCGCCGCGGTCGGTTTCAACAAGATGCCCGCGCTTCAGCATCCCCATTTCTTTGAACATTGAAGCCACAACCCTCGCGACCGTAGTTTTGCCGGTTCCAGGATTGCCCGTAAAAATCATATTGAGAGATTGGGTTGAATCCACGCTAACGCCGGCTTTTCTGCGTTTTTCATCGGCTATAAGCAGACGATACTGTGTTCGCACAAAATCCTTAACGCTATTGAGACCGATTATCTCACTGAGCCGCTTATCTATATCGAATTTATCAAAGTCCTCAAAGTTAAAATCAATTGCCAGTAATATGTCCAGCCGGTCTTTTGGCGTGTCTTTGGTTATTCGCTTCGATTGCGCTAAAATAGCGGCTTCAATGACATTCCGCACAAGCCTGCCGTTACCGCCATCGTTACGCCCTTTAACCTGACTTTTTTCTAAGAGCCGAGTCAAACCCTCGATGCACTCGCCATCTATTTTATATCCCTTGAACTTAGCTGTAATATGAGCTATTTGAACCATTTCACTCGCGGTATAGTCCTCAAAGTCAATGGCGTTGGGGAAACGCGACTTCAAGCCGGGATTGTTTTTCAGAAATTCCCGCATTTCGTCCTGATAACCTGCCAATATCACAACGAGTTCATCGCGGTAATCCTCAACCGCTTTAACAAGGGCGTCAACCGCTTCTAGTCCGAAAATATCATTTTTATCGCGGCAAAGTGAATAAGCCTCGTCAATAAACAACACACCGCCCAACGCGCTCTGAATCACTTCGTTTGTTTGTTTTGCCGTATGTCCTATATACTGTCCAACCAGGTCAGAGCGGCTGACTTCGCGGAGTTGACCAACGGAGAGAAGCCCGATTGCCCTGAAATACTTCGCGACGATGCGAGCTATTGTGGTCTTGCCTGTGCCGGGGTTTCCGGTGAAAATCATGTGGCGTGAAATGGACGCGGCTTTATGGCCAGCATCTTCGCGCATCTTTTGTATGTTGAGGTTGTTCTCTAAATTGAGCACAAACTCTTTAACTTTGGCAAGCCCTATAATATCCGCGAGTTCCGCCTTGACTTCGTCAATATTACTCGTCTTTCGCTTAGGTAAATACCGCGTCAATGAAACCGCGTCTCCCGCTCCCTGTATATCGGGAATAAGCGTTATCCCGCCGGACGAGTCATAGTCCAGCGTAAAACCGGCGAGCGTATTTCCATTGCGTAATTTATACTCGGAAAGAGCTTTATAAACGTATCCTGTTACAAACTCCGAAATCAAGGATAATCCCTCTTTCTGTTTGTATTTTCGCACGCAATGCTCAATGAAAGCAGTTGAGAATGCAAGCCTTATCGTAAGTTTTGCCTTTGCCTTGCCTCGTAATTCAGACAATATCTTATTAGTAATTCTTAAAATGTCATTTCCCGAATAATCGTCCATTACAATAATATCGGCGACCTTATCCATAAATTTTGCGCCGAGCTTATCCGCTATCTTGTTTTCGGACGCCTGAGTTATAAAAGCAAAATACTTTCCGTTTGCCGTTATCTCGCTTACAGCAGTTTGCATCAAGGCTCCCGTAGCCTGTACAAGATTCCCGCCCTGTTCCGCGTAACGCTCGCTGAGTGTGTATTTGCCTTGCGCGACAAGACTGATAATCACTTGAAGCGCGTCGTCGTGACAGTTCTCAAAGTTTTCAAATAAAATCACATCAGAGTTTTCACACAGCACTCTGTACAAATCCGACAAGAACAGCGATTTCTCTGAAGTTGTGGGATATAGCGCAAGGTTGAGTTTTGAAATATTATAATAGTTAATCAGGCACTCCCGTTTAGCCGCGGTCACAGCCGCGGTCAGGATCGTGTGCCGCCCGCTGCTTTTACCGCCGGTTATAAAGAATGTATTTCTTGGCGCGTCTCTTTGCGTTCCGATTACGAGCGGACGCTTGAGCGCCACTATCAAGTTTTCTATCGCGGTTTCTTGCCCAACAATCGCGGCCTTTACATTTGCTTTCATTCCCGCGATTTTCGATTCAAGCGATTCGCCGCGTACACTTACTTCAGCTTTTCCGGAACGCACAGCAGCATTTGATGTCGCTTTGTTCTGGAATCTAGCCGGACTTGTGGCCGCAGACTTGGTCACATTTTGCGAAGCTGCTTGGGACACAACGTTACCGCCGCTCACAGCGGTGTTCACGCTTACCTTAGCGATAAAGCCATATTCTTCAATGGATTCAATAATCTGGTATTCGGGGAACAGCCATATAAGGACTTTCCTTATCTTTTTGATCTCAAAAAGAGCAAGCCAGGGGAACATTATCCATATAAGGACTTTCCTTGCCTTTTTATCCACTGTGGCAAACCTCCCTCTATAAGCAAACGCACTTGATAATTATAGTCACTTGAGCCAGTTGCAAAACCGGAGTTTTGCAACTGGCTCAAAAAGAAATTACCTAAAATAAACCGTGATATGAGAATCTGGTTTGAGCGGAACTTTAAATAGGTAATCCCATGACCACAGACACGCATAACAAACCGGCGCCGTTTCCGTCCAGTTTCTGGTCGGCCAATACCATTGAGCTTTTTGAAAGGGCGGCCTACTACGCTATGGCCAGTTTTATGGTCATATACCTGGGTCAACTGGGCTTTGGGAGTTATTGGCCCAGCACTATCAGCTCTTCCGTCCTCTGGGGGCTGGTCTATTTTTTGCCGATACTTTCAGGCACTATTTCAGACCAGATTGGATTCAAGCGGGCGTTGCTGATAGCCTTTGTCCTTGTGTCAACCGGCTATTTAGCTATGGGTTATCCGGTTTGGATCGGCGGTAATACACTGATAGAAAATCCCGGGAGCGAAGTAACCGCGACGCTTTCTTCCGTAATCCCCGTTTGTCTGGGCGTTTTATTCATTGGCGTGGGCGGTAGCTTTGTCAAGCCGTGTATAGCCGGAACCGTTCAAAAGACGGCGGGTGTAAGAAGAGCGCTTGGGTTTGCCATATTTTACATGGTTATTAACATTGGCAGCCTTGTTGGCCGCTTCGTCAGCTTCAACGTGAGGCGCACTGAGGGTTTTAATTTAAGCTCAATTTTTCTGGTGAGCCTGATAGCGGCTGTCATGGCATTTTTTCTGGTTGCTTTCCTGTACAAAGACCCTGACGCCGAAATGGGCATTACTGAAAAGAAACCAGCCAGATCTGTGGGCGATATTCTTCTTGGCATGATTAAAGTCCTGATGAATCTCAGATTTACAACATTCATAATCATTACCAGCGGTTTTTATTTCATTTACAACCAAGTCTATAATTTATTGCCCCTATATACAAAAAAGACTATTGAATTGACGCCGGCAATGGATATTTACACAGCGGCCAACCCCTTTGTTATCGTCACATGTCAGTTATTAATAACAAGGATATTTGGAAAACTGCCACCCGTAAAAAGCATCTTCATCGGCATGGTCATAATCGGCGCCTCAATGCTAATTAATATTTTCCCGCTGTATATGGCCGGCGGTGTGACAGGAATTGTGAGCAATATTATTCCTTTGGGCAGTATCTTCATCATACTTACAGTTGCGATAATTGCCTTTGGAGAGCTATTTAAAAGCGCCAAGCTATATGAATATATCGCCTCATTTGCTCCAAAAGGCCAAGAGGGTCTTTTCCAGGGATATTCAAATTTACCAATGGCCATAGGCAGCATAATCGGCGGTCCAGCCGGCGCTTGGATATTCAATGAAATCATGTGCAAAAACGCCGTGGAGCTTCCAAACAAACTCCTTCAACTGGACCCGGGACAAGCCACGCTGGGCTGGATAATCCTGGCCGCCTGCGGATTTGTCAGCGCGTTGTGTATGTTTATTTACAACTGGTGGATAAGGAAGCACTAGAGCGGCGGAGTTATATTCAACAAACCTGAAAAACAGGCTGCGCTATGTTTTTTAGGTTTGTTGGGAGTTTGAAATGTGAAATTGGCGCTGCGACTGTACTTTTTTAGTATTGGTTCACTTGGCGTAATTTGATTGGCTACAAATTGCCCTGGTCGTTTTAAACGTGTAAACTGTTTCTGCCTCTTGAGGAGCCACTATGTCTGACTATTCAACTCAATCCGCGCGAACGGGCTTAAACCGTGAGGAACTTGAGTTTGACGTCCTGTTTGTCGGCGGAGGACCGGCAAACCTCACGGCTCTGTGGCGCCTATTGGATTTGATTGAAGTACATAATCGCAAGGACAACGTGAAAAAGCTGGAGGGGTTGACCATAGGCATAATAGAAAAGGGCGATGCGATTGGAGATCATGCCTTTTCAGGAGCGGTTTTAGACCCAAGGGCGCTGGAAGAACTGTGTCCGGACTATATGGACAGGGGCTTCCCGTCTGAGGGAGAGATTGGGCGCGAAGAGGTATGGCTTTTTACAAGCGACAGGAGCGGCATCAAGTTTCCGATATTGCCGCCTTTTTTCAAAAATCATGGCTGTCATGTGGTGAGTCTGTCGCGCTTGACGCGGTGGATGGCTGAACAGATTGAAGCCAGGGATGTTCCTGGCGTAGATGTCATGTTGCTGCCCGGCTTTGCCGGCATGAACGTGATTTGGGACAACAACCGCGTTATTGGCGTCCAAACCGCTGATAAAGGTGTGAATGCCGATGGGACGCCAAGAAACAACTTTGAGCCTGGGAACCGCTTAATGACAAAAGCGGCGGTTTTTGGCGAAGGACCAAAGGGGCGCTTGGCTCAGGAAATTGACTCGGTTCTTGGGCTTCAAAAAAAATCAGTTAATCCACAAGTATTTGAGATGGGCGTAAAGGAAGTCTGGGAAATCCCACACGGTCGGCTTCAATCTGGATTTGTGCTGCACAGCGCCGGCTGGCCGCTGCCTGACGGCGAGAGCGGCGGCAGTTTTGTCTATGCGATGGGCGGCAACCGAGTCGCGGTTGGCTATGTAGCCAGCCTTGACACTGCCGATCCATTTGTGGACGCGCACTATCTCTTGCAAAAATTTAAAACACACCCTCGCATAGCCGAAATCCTGAAAGGCGGAAAACTCTTGGAATACGGCGGGAAGGCAATGGCCATTGGGGGTTGGTACTCAATACCCCGCCTTGTCTTCGATGGTGGTATGTTGATTGGAGATTCCGCCCAGATGGTCAATCCGGCGCGTTTGAAAGGCATTCATTTGAGCATGAAAGGCGGTCTGTGCGCTGCTGAGGCGATAATGAACGCTCTTATAAACGATGATTTTTCGCAGGGCGGCTTGCAAAATTACGAAGACGCCTTTTTGTCCTCATGGGCCGCGGATGAAATCAAATTGTATAGAAATTTCCATAGAACCATTTCCAATGGATTAACGCCTGTCGCGGGAAAAAGGCTTGGAATTTCCATGCTCACCAAGGGTTGGCTCCCATTCGAGCCGCTGGTTTGCGAACCGGATTACGCACGCACAGAATCGGTTGAGCGTTTTTACGGCAAGAAAGGCTTTAAGCATAAGGACTTAGATCGCGGCATTAAATATGACGGCGAGCGGTTAATTCAAAAGTTGGATGATCTGTACACGTCAGGCGTGATCCACGATGAACACCAACCGTGCCATTTGAAGATAATCGGCGGAGATGAAATCTGCGCGGGGTGCTGGGAAAATTACGGAAGCCCGTGTACAGTGTTCTGTCCGGCGCAGGTATATGAGATGCGCGCTGATTCCAATACTCCAAAACTTGAAATTGCGCACTCGAATTGTTTGCACTGTAGGACTTGCGAAATAAAATGTCCTGAGCAAAATGTACTATGGACTCCTCCGGAAGGCGGCGGCGGTCCTAAATTCACCATTGGGTAATCGCACAGTGTCCATTAATCCATCATTGCTTGAGATTCTCTGCTGTCCGGCAGTATATGACGGCGATGCGTGTCATGGCAATCTGGTTTATCTTGGCGACAGTCTCAGGTGCGAGTCTTGCGGACTGATTTATCCCATTGAAGACGATATACCGGTACTGTTGGTGGATCACGCTAAAAAAGGCGATCCGCCGTTAGGTGAACATCAACCAACCACAGAACAAAAAAATAGTGGTGAAAATAAATGACGCGGCTTGCCAAAGAAAGGGCGAGAGAAGTTCTGGACGCCATTAATGGCCAAAAAGTGTTGGTTTTTGGCGACTTGATGTTGGATGAGTACCTGTTTGGCGAGGTAAACCGCATATCGCCTGAAGCGCCGGTTCCAATTATACGTGTTACGTGGGAGAGGTGGGTTTTGGGCGGAGCCGCGAATGTGGCTTCTAATTTAAAAGCGATTGGAGCCGAGCCATTGCTGGTAGGAACCATTGGCAATGACAACGCAGGCGGACGTGTCAGAGAATTGCTTTTAAAGCTCGGCGTGGATGACAGAGGTTTGGTTCAAGGGCCGTCACAGCCGACAATCATTAAAACCCGCGTGATCGGCCAGAATCAGCAGATGTTGAGGATTGACCGCGAAGAGGCGGGGTCGCCCTGCCCTGAGGTAATTGAAAAACTGCAAGACCGCCTCCGCGAAATGATTCAGAACGCCTCGGCCGTCATTGTTTCCGACTATGCCAAGGGAACGGTGGGACAACAGGTAATAAATACCATCAGAGAGCGGAGCAGCGCCAGACAAATTCCTTGGATCGTTGATCCCAAGCCGGCCAACAAGAACTTGTACTTTGGCGCGTCCGCCATGACGCCAAATATCAAAGAACTTTCGGAGTTGGCGGCGCAGTCTTCAAAGACAGATGATGAAACGGCTGCCGCGGCTTCAAAACTTATTGCG
>JAITCJ010000140.1 GCA_031283145.1 Holophagales bacterium
TTGGGCGAATCAAAAGCGCCATATCTGTGAACGCTGTTTTTATTGGCCGCGACACCGCGGATCCAATGATCGCCAAAACAAATCCCGATTTCCGGTATTTCCTTTGCGGCTAATGTCACGGCGTCAATCAAGTTGCTCCTGGCATCGCTCCTGATGTAAGCCAATGGGCGCTGCGAGCCTGTCAACACTACCGGAATGTTTAAATCCGACAGCGTAAAGCCAAGCACCGACGCAGTAAAAGCCATTGTGTCCGTGCCGTGTACTACAACGGCTCCATTAAATTCAGAACGGCGTTCACGTATGATGTTTGAGATATGCAGGATATTCATCGGCTCCAGCGTGGCGCTGTCACAGTTGAAAGGCACTTCTAGTTCAAGATCCGCGATTTCTTGCAGTTCAGGCAAGTGAACCAATATCTGATCCAAAAACGGCCCCGGCGCCAGACAAGCTGAATCCAAGGAAGGAGCCATACCAAGTGTTCCGCCTGTGTGAATTAACAAGACACGAGGACGCAAAAGAGCCTCCGCTGTAAGCCCCTATTATTATATAGCAGTTCAACTTTTTGTAGTTGAACTGCTATGCCGTGATTGGCTTGCAGGTGGGCAAATCCCACCTGCAAGCAATAAAAGCGAAAATTGCCATATAGTGAAACAACCTCTGGAAAAGCACTCTCAATTAACCTGAAAAACATAGCGCAACCTGTTTTTCAGGTTAATTGGCTGTACATACTCAGATTTATGTCTTTAGTTTTTCCGCAACGGCTTTGGCGATTGCGTCAATAAATCTTGGGTCTGAAAGCAATTCAGACACCAGAGAAGAAGCTGATGGCATGAGAATGTTTTGTTCCTGGAGGCTATCTTGGTCGGTGACTGAATCCAGAGTTACAGCCACATTTTTCATATCTTCTTCATCATTGGAGTCGGGGATAATTAGCTCGGGTTCTGATGTGTCGGCGGTAACTTGAAGCTCGATGTTATTTGACTCATTAAAGATATCTTCTGAAGTCGTATCGGTATCCTCTGAAATTGTGTCATCAGGCGAACCATCAACTTCATTATCCGAGATATTGAGCGGCAATGGCTCAAATTCCCGCTGCAGAAGCTCATGTATGCCCTCTATCTGCTCCATCTCATCCATTGTTTTTTCAGATGTGCTTTGGGATTCATCTTTAGAGTCCGCACTGTTCCCATCAAGAAAAACCGTCGGGTCAAAATCTTCGGGCAATGCGTCCAGACTGGATATTGGAGTTTGTTCGGAAGATTCCTCAGATTCCTCTTCCTCCGGCGCGCCGCTTTCAAGCGCAAAAATTGGCGAAACGGTATTGTCTGAATTGTCTGATTCGTCATCTGGGCTTTCGCAATTTGTTACGTCAGTTTTAGGAAGCGACTCGCTTTCGGCGATAACCAGTTGATCTATATCGTTGAAATTCAGTTCTTCCAAGTCGAGAGAAATGGTTTCTTCAGTGGGTTGGGCGGTTTCATCATTGATATCAGGGGCGGCACTGGAGACTTGTATTTCAGCGTCAGTTGTATCTGTCGGAGGAAAAGTTTCTTCGGCTTCATCAGGCAATAAATCCTGCTCTTCCAGGATGAGAAGGTCCGAGGGAACAGAGGTATCAGGCTGCGTGGATGGTATATCTGCCCCAACAGGCGCGGCCATGAGCGCTTTGACGCTTTTGTCAAGATCGCGCAGTTCCACCGGCTTGCGCAGAAATGCCTGAATTGGGGCGTTTTCAACCCGGACGGGATCAATTTCGTCTAATACGCCCGCCATCAACGCAATAGGCATATTTGACGTTATTGGTTCGGCCCTCAAGCGGCTCAAAAGTTCCCAGCCGTCTATTTCAGACATAGAAGTGTCTATCAAAGCCACGTCAAAAGGGCCTTCTTTATCAATCACATCAAACGCTTCAACGGCAGATTGGGCGTGGATTATTTCAATATCTGTTGAGGCTAATAAGGATACAGCAATCTTGTGGATACTTGAATTATCGTCCACCAGCAAAAGACGGGGCATGGACACCTCAAAAGCCAAATGACACCAAGACAGACTTAAATCTACCGGATTTCAGCTCTTTTAATGGAGTATTCCACTATTATAGCTTTTTAGCAGACAAAGCCCGATAACACACTTTTTCAAGCCGCGTGGCAGCTCAAAAAAGCATTATAACACCTCGTTTTGTAAAATTCGCAAATAAATCCTTGTAAAGATTTTTAAGTTTCTTTAATCCCACCGATACCAGAAATCGGGGAGAACGAATGCCGCCTGCAATGAACTCGCCCCGAAAGTAGGGACAAAGATTGCCTGTAGAGCGTTATATAGTGAAACAACTTTAAAACGGTACGTTGCCCTGTGGCTTCCGTCTGCGCTACCGTTCCGCTTTTAATGGAGGCAAATCGCCGTAACGAAAGCGCAACCTTGAAACGAAGTGCCTACCACTTGGATAAACAGAATGATTTTAAAGTTGATTGGCTATATAAGGAAGTATGGGCCTTTAGACCCATGTGTTATGAAAGTATCATAAATTGCTATAACCCAAGTCACTAAATCTCAACCCACCACCACATGTCTGCCTTGATCCCGCCTCTGTATGAATAAAACATGTCGCTCTCACAAAGTGTGCAGAGTTTTTAAGGGCTGTTTTTCAGGTTAATTGGCTTTGCCATTCACGGACCAGATACTCAAATCTATTGCCTCTCTCCTCAAAGTTTTTGAACTGGTCAAAACTGGCGCAGGCGGGGCTGAGTAATACTTGATCGCCCTGAATGGCTGAGGCAAGCGCTTTATTGACTGCTTCGTCAAAATTTAAATGTGTGAAGTGGGGTAAATCCCCTAAATACCTTTCCAACATGGGTATGGCATCACCCAGAAATACCAGGCGGCGCAGTTTGCCCTCTAACGCTCCGCGCAGTGGAGCGTAGCTGCTGCCTTTATCTTCGCCTCCGAGCAATAGAATCAGGGGGCCTGGCAGAGCGCGGATGGCGATTAGTGTTGCGTCAACGTTAGTTCCCTTGGAGTCGTTGTACACCTTAATTCCATCCCTTTCGCCGCAAAAGGCTATGCGATGGGCTAAACCGGAATATGTCCGCAGACCGTGGCGCACAGCCTTGATAGAAGCCCCGCCATGCGTTGCCAAGAGTATTGCCGCCAAGGCATTTTCAACATTGTGGTCTCCTGGAATCAGTAACTGGGAGCGGTTTATCAGGTCTGTTACAGTTCCCTCAGTGTCCCGCAGGTATAAATTGCCATCAGAACCACACCAAGCGCCCTGGCCTTCGATTTGTTCCCACCCAAAGGAGGCTCTTTGGCCTGCTGCTGAAAAGCCTGTCAGAAAGTCAGCGCTTTGAGGTGTAATACAGAGGTCTTTTGATAACTGTCTTTCAAAAATACGGAGTTTTGCTTCTAAATAAGCTTCCATGCTGCCATGTCTGGCGAGGTGGTCTGGCGTCAGGTTGAGGATTACCGCGGCTTCCGCTTTGAAATCTCTTATCGTTTCCATTTGGTAGCTGGAACACTCAAGTACAAAACGTGTGCCAGGCGTTGCGCTGTCAACAGCGTCTAAAAACGGTAAGCCAATATTTCCGCACGCTATGGCTGGCAAACCGCCGGTTTTGAGGAGGTGAGCCGTAAGATCAGTCGTGGTGCTTTTACCGTTTGTTCCTGTGATAGCCAGCACGGCAGCGGTTGAGTCTTTGAGGCGCAGAACTCTGTGGGCAAATTCCAGCTCGCCTATAACTGAGATGCCTTGGCGTTTGGCTTCCTGTACAAATGGGTTTTTTGGATTTACCACAGGAGACAGAACAACTTCAGAAGCTGTGTCAAGAAGCGTCATTGGATGACAGCCCCAAACTCCGGGCATACCCCATTCCGCGAGTCTAGCCAATAAATCCTGACCGGGACACTGGTTGGTGTCGGTCAGTACCGCCGAGCATCCAAAATCCGCTAAATGCCTTGCGACAGCTAATCCCGAATTTCCAGCGCCTACGATTACTGTATGCCCCATGTTGTCTGCTCAAGCTGATTATTTTTCCGGCGGCGCTTCGTTTGGTTCAAGCGTGAGTATAGGCGCGTGTATTTCCAAATTTGCGCCTTCAGGCGCGTGTATTTTTGTTATTCGCCCTGCTTTAACGGCGCGGTATTCATTTTCCATTTTCATGGCTTCCAAAATAAAGAGCGGCTGGTCTTCCTCTACTACTTCGCCCTCGCGCACAAAGTACTTCATCAGTTTTCCAGGCATCTGAGCTTTGATGAGGCGGCCGCCAGTTTGCGGGGCCTTGGCCATGGCTTCCGCGAGAAGACGCTTGCTTGGGTCCTGCAGCGTAAATTCAATCGCTCCGGCATAATAGCTGCCACGGAAGCCGTGTAAATCCGGGTCTTCAGAAATACGCAAACGATCTATATTCACGCCGATACTGCGTTTGTCCATGATTACGGAATAGCTGTAAGGCTCTACACGAAAAATATCCAGGGGGATTTCTTCGCCATCCCAAATCATTGTCACCTTGCCGCTGTGGCGGCGCATTTCCAATTCGTGGCACTCTCCGCCTATTACCAAGGTTCTTTTCATAAAATTACCCCATGCGCGTTATCAAATTTCATAGCTAAAACCGATTGAATTTGTTCCAGTATTTCCAATGCGTTGGCGTGGCTTCGCCCTGGCGGTTTGGAGGTTGTTGAGCACGCTCCTCTTCCATTTCCAATTCTTCAAACAGCGCGGCGGCCACGACAAATTTCAGGTCCGGTCCAAGTTTAGGCGCGCTCCACCAATTTTGATCCAGCATGGCCGTATTGGTTTCGCC
>JAITCJ010000078.1 GCA_031283145.1 Holophagales bacterium
CTCCATTCCTGTCGGCGGCTCACTACATTACCAGCGCAGCATAGAAACGAAGTGCCTCCCCCTTTGGCAATCCCGTATCGTTGCTTGGCAAATGCCCTGTGGACCAGTTGTGACAACCCAAAGTTGAATTGCTATATTGCTTGCTTTTAGAAAATCACCGGAGCGGTTCGAGCAGCATTTGTGCTGTTTTTTATGTTAATTGGCCATGAGTACGAAGGCATTCGTATTTAACATACAAAAAACAGGACTGATACCAAGTTGCGCTCATACCCAATATAGCAATTTCAGTTATTGTAGTCCATAGATACAATGCCTATCCAGTTTCAATGTCTTTGGGCTTAATCGTATCCAGAGCCTCAGCGATGGACTACAATAACCTGAACTGCTATACCGTTTGAACGCGACCTGCTATGCCGGGATTTACTTGTAAATCACGTCCGCTTGTTGCTTGTAGGTGGGCTTTGCCCACCGTTAAGCAAACAACAAAAGCGAAAAATGCTATAACGGGCGCCAGACTTCATTTCCACATGAAATGGCACATTTCATGTGGAATCGCTATAAAGAATCTCAAAATCTACAGCCTTAGCCGATCCAGCTTTTCCGGCCTGTCTCTCCAACCTTCGTCCGCTTTTACAAAGAGTTCCAGCCTCACAGGGCGTTGCAACAGTTTTTTAAGTTCGCGTTGAGCGCTTTGACGGATATCGCGTATCATTTCGCCGCCCTTGCCCAAGAGTATCTTGCGGTGGCTTTCGCGGTCACAGAGAACGTCAGCCCTTATCAGCACACCGCCAGACTCCATATCCGCAGGGTAATCATCGCCGCTCTCAATCCAGTCGGAAATCATTATAGCTATACCATGCGGGACTTCTTCTCTTGTCTTGCGAAAAATCTTTTCACGTATAAATTCCGCCACAAGGTTGCGCTCTGTTTGATCCGTGAATTCATCCTCGCCGTACCGCCAATCGCTCTCCGGCGCGTCGCGTTGAAGTATATCCCACAGCGGCTCCAGGTTCTGCTCTGACTTTGCCCCTATCGGCACAATCTCTCTGAAAGGCGCTAAATCCTTGTAGGCAGCCACCTTTTCTAGCAGTCTCGGCTTGCTTAACAAATCAATTTTGTTTATCAGCAAGTACACCGGCATAGCCGTCTGCCGCAGCCGCTCCACAAGCTCACGTTCTTTGGGGCCATAGTAACCATCGGCGTCAATCACACACAGGATCAGATCAGCCTCGGCAATGGCCGTTCCCACATGTTCCATCATGCGCGCGTTCAGCAGCGAATGGCGTACGCGATGAACGCCAGGCGTATCCAAAAAAGCTAATTGAACATCGCCCCGATTAACTACTCCAAGAATCCTTGCGCGCGTAGTCTGCGGCGTTTGGCTGACAGCGGCCAGCTTCTCGCCAATCAGCGCGTTGAGCAGCGTGGATTTACCCACATTGGGAAGACCTATAATTGCCACAACAGCGAACTTGCGCCTCACATCAGCCACGGATGACGCCGCGTTTGGAATTGCGGATAAAGTCCAAGAGATATACAACTTCGGGAACACTGCCAAATTCAGCGGATACCTTTCCCATAGCTTCATCGCGCAGCAGCCCCATCCCAAAGAGTATCCGGTGCGTCTGTTGCAGAGCCTGAATGGTTTCCGCCGGAAAACCCTTGCGGCGCAAACCAATAACATTAACGCCATAGCTCTTAGTATCGCGGGTACCAGCTGTTTTCATGTATGGAAGAACATCCATGCTGGCAGTAGTGAACCCGCCCATAAAAGCATGATCGCCAACCCTGCCAAATTGGTGAACCGCGGAAAAACCGCCGATATTCACACCGCTGCCAACTTCAGCGTGTCCGGCCAGCGATGCGCAGTTTGCCATTATATTTTTGTTGCCGACCACGCAGTCATGGGCGATATGAACGCCGACCATCATGAAATTGTCATCGCCAACCTTAGTGACGCCGCCGCCTTTTACCGTGCCGCGGTGCAAAGTGCAGGATTCGCGGATTACATTTCTGTTTCCAATCACCAAGCGCGTTGGCTCACCCTTATAGCCGATGTCCTGGCATTGCATACCAATGGCGACATGAGGGAAAATATCGTTCTCCTCGCCAATCTCAGTATATGGCCCCACAGTAACATGGCTTCGGAGTACAGTTCCGGCTCCGATTTTGGAGTCGCCCTCCACAACGCAAAAAGGTCCGATTATTACGTTATCGCCGATCTCAGCTTCATCGCTTACGACAGACATGTGATGGATTTTGGCGGTCATTTAGCTTTCCTTTCCACATCAACGATCATACTCATGAATTCGGCCTCGGCAACTTTATTGCCGTCAACAAAAGCCTCGCCCCTCATCTTGGCGATATTGCGCTTGGCGGTGAGTATTTTAACTTCCATAATCAACTGGTCGCCGGGTACGACCGGCTTGCGAAATTTAACACTGTCAATGCTCATAAAATACATGATCTTTTCTTCGGGGTCAGGTATATCCAATACCACCAGGCAACCGGCTGTCTGAGCCATCGCCTCAATGATCAACACACCCGGAAACACAGGCTGCTTGGGGAAATGTCCCTGAAAAACCTGCTCGCCTATGGATACATTTTTAACCCCCTTAATCCACTGGCCTTTTTCGTAATCCAGAACCCTGTCAATCAACAGAATCGGATAGCGATGCGGCAGCAGCTTTTGAATACCCTGAATGTCAATAGTTTTAGAATACATCGCGGAATCTTCACTCATGTTTTTCTCCACATAATCATTTTGGCCCATATAGGCAATCAATATGTAGTTTTTTTAGTTTGAAACGCTTGCTTGACGGCTGAAAATGGGAAAGCGCTCTCAATTAACCTGAAAAAAAGCGCAGCCTGTTTTTCAGGTTAATTGGCTATATAACTTTTCAAAGCGGTATTCTTGTGTAATGGATAGCGTAAGACGCAGTGGGAAGCACAAATCAAAAGCCAACGGCCAGAGCCAAGCGCGTATAAAATCAGCATCGGCCAGCGCGGTTTGGGAGGGTGAAGTCGAGCGCCTGGCATGGGGCGGGCTTGGAATATCCCGCCTTGAAGACGGGCGCGTCATACTGCTCAGAGCGCCCCTGGCTCTATTCCCCCATGAAATTGTGAGAGCCTCTATACATCAGAAGTCCAAACACGCCGAGGGCGAAGTTATTTCATGGCTCAAAACATCCCCATCGCGCGCCGCCCCGAAATGCCCTGCGGCGGCAGTGTGCGGAGGCTGCGACCTGCAAGAGTCAGGCGCCTTTCATTCAGACTTGAAACGCTCTATGGCGGAAGACCTGTTCAGACGCGCCCTGCCAAACCAGCCGTGGGAGTGGCTTCCCGCGCCGGAATACGCGCGCCGCCATCGCGTACAGCTCCACTGGGACGGCAAAAGTCTGGGCTTTCACCAACGAAAAAAACATACAATCGTGCCAATCAACTCATGTCCGGCATCAGTTCCCAAGCTCTCGGAATCCATACCCCGTCTGGAAGATGCCCTTGCTTGTCATGTACTGCCGTCAAGACCACAGAAATGGGAATTAGCCACAGGCACACCCCCGACGGATGTATTTGCTATTGATGAAAAGCAGAGGGTTTGGGTATTGGAACCTGACGGCTGGCAAAGGACAGAAAAAACTATTTCGCACCATTTTTCAGATCGTGTCCTTACGCACAAACCAGGAGGCTTTTTTCAAGTATCGGCCAAATGGGCGATGGAGGCTTTTCACAAGCTGCTCACACAATGGGATTTGCGCGGCGACACACTGTACGACATCTACGGCGGCGTGGGTCTTTTTTCAGTCTTGCTTGGGGATCAGTTCAAAAACCGCGTTCTGGTGGAGTCAAATGGTGATTCCGCAGCTCACGCCGAGCGAAACCTGACAAGCGCGAAATTGCCGCATCAATGTATAGAAGCTGACGCAACCGCTTGGATGCCCGATTTTTTAGGAAAACCGGGCGATGCGGTACTGCTTGATCCCCCCCGCGCCGGTCTCCCCCCTGAAATAATTCAGCGCCTCCTAAATTCAAACGCTGACGCCATAGTGCTGATAGGCTGCGATGGCGCGGCCTTTTGCAGAGACATACGACGATTGAGCCAGGTCTGGAAAATTAAAAATATAGCCGTGATAGACCTTTTCCCAATGACAGTACACGTTGAATGCGTCGGATTGCTCCAAAAGCGGTGAATTTTTATGGCAGTCCGAATTTAGCCATTATAGCATTTTTCGCTTTTATTGCTTGCACAACGGTGGGCAGAGCACTCCTATAGCCGTTCAGCTTTAAAATCATCCTGTTTATCTCATACCAACTTGCAATCAAACGGCATTACGTTTGATTGCAAGTTGGTATGGCGGCGAGCAATCGCCGCCCGCAAGTTTTTGAAAAATCAGGGTTTCCCTGTTTTTCAAAAACTTTGG
>JAITCJ010000110.1 GCA_031283145.1 Holophagales bacterium
TTGTCATCCATCTTGGCTATGCTTTCTCTGTTGCCTTCTTCTGTTTCCTGTGGCAACATGTCCAGTTCGTGCCTTTCGGACGACAATGATGTATTGAGTTTCGCGAGGGTCTGTTGAACCAGCAGCAAGCTGTTTCCATACAGTTCAAAGTTTTTGGTGATTTTTTCTAACCCGGCTTTCTCTTGTGACGCTTCATGAGATTTCGACTCTAGCTCGCTTATCTCTTCTCTCGCTTTCTGGAGCTTCTCCTCCAGCTCGCTTATCATGAGGGTTAATTCACCAGCTTTCTTCCCGTTGAATTTTGATGACATCATGTTGTTAGCTCCTCCCTTGAGCAAAAATAAACATTCTTTCTCAATTATCAATAAATATGACGTGAATATGAAAAAATTAAACAAAAATTTTCGTTCGCCTTAAAAAAAAAAAAACGATAAAATGAGCAATAAGGAGGCATAGGCCTTTAAGCTCATGCGCTATGAATGTTTGGCAGGGGTTTGCGTCCCCTGCCAAACATCCGCCCCGCAGTGATAGCCCGCCCTTCAGTGCGGGGCGCGGGGCTGTTTCGGCCTAGTGGAACGCTTGCGGTGCCGTATCCGCAGCAAGGCCGGGGTCTCAAACCACAGTGGATCAGAGATCAAAAAAACTTGATATTCTTTATCAATGTGATAACCTGATCTTCGGCCTTTTTGGGATTTTGGTCTTTTGAGGGCGATACTCTGACGGAAGGGGGGATACTACTACATGCCACTGGTCAAAATCAAAGAAGA
Organism: Holophagales bacterium; assembly: GCA_031283145.1. GTDB lineage: Bacteria > Acidobacteriota > Holophagae > Holophagales > Holophagaceae > WRHW01. The sequence continues at coordinate 768 of JAITCJ010000110.1, forward strand.
TGAAACCTTTGAAAACGCTCTGCGCCGCTTTAAACGCAAGTGCGAAAAGTCCGGTATCCTGAGCGAATTGAAAAAACGCCAGCACTATGAAAAGCCTTCCGCAAAGAGAAAGCGTAAAATGCTTGCCGCGCGCAAAAAGTCATTAAAGCGATTGGTACAGGAACGCAGAATAATGGGTTAGCGGAAGATGCTTGAATCAGCCGAAGATTTTCTATAAAGCAGTCTCCGGAAAAGCGCTCTCAATAGACCTGAGAAACAGGCTGTGTCCTGTTTTTCAGGTCTGTTGGCTATAATTATGAGCAAGCGGAAAGGCTTTATGGCATGGAAACAGAAAGAACTGGAGGCTGTTGAGTTTCCGGCTCTGCTGAACTTAATATCCGGTTTTGCTAAAACGCGCGCCGGCAAACGCCGGTTGAGTGAGATGCGCCCCTGGGACAATCTGGCGGGTATCCGGCGCTTGAGACAAATTGAACTTGAGTCAGTCTGGCTCCTTGAGCCTTCCTCAATGCCGGTACAGCCATTTGACGAAGCTCTGGACGAACTGCTCTCACCGGCTGGCTGGCTGCTGCCGGAGCATTGGAGACAACTGCGTGAAGCGTTGAAATCCCTGAAGCGACTGATAGATAAAATTGTTTCGCTCCCTTGGCCTGAAGAACAAGCGCCGCCGCAAAATACCAACCCAGAAATTGATCGTCTGCAAATTCCGGCGTCCATCCTGGCCGATCCGTCTTCTATATCCGACATGCTGGCGCGGAGCTTCAACGATGAAGGCCAGTTGGATCCGCTAAGGATACCCGCCCTCGCCGCTCTGCATAAAAACAGGACGCGGGCCTATCAGCAAGTTCAAAACAGGCTTCAGAAATTTATAAAAGATACGCCTGAAGCCTTTATGGAAGCAACAATAGTTGAACGCAGCGGACGCTTCTGCCTGCCTGTCAGGCTGGACAGGAAGGGTCTTGTACCGGGTCTTGTTCTGGACAGATCCGGCAGCGGCGCGACGGCTTTTCTGGAACCTTTTGACGCTGTTCAGTTGAACAATGAATACATGGAGGCCGACAGCGAGTACAACGAGGCCGTGAACGCGTATTTAAGGGGTCTGCTGGCTTCGCTGCGCTCAAGAATGGATGACTTCATCCGCTGGCATGAATTTTTGACCGATGTGGATGAAATCATCGCGCTGCTCAAATGGTCAAGGCTATGTGATGGAGGCTTGCCGGGGCTTGGCGCGGACAGCCTGGCTCTGCATGGCGCGAGTCACCCGTTGCTGATGCCCAAGATAAGAGAAACGCTGGAATTAGAACCTATAGGACACGATGTCGTGCCTTTGGACCTGATTATGGACCGCAAAAGACCCGGCCTGGTAATATCAGGCTCAAACACAGGCGGAAAGACCGTTGTGTTAAAAACCGTGGGTCTGCTGGCGGCTATGGCCAACTGCGGATGCGCCGTGCCGGCAAAGCCCGGAAGCGAATTTCCGCCCTTTTCATCATTCCATGCCGATATTGGCGATCATCAGACGCTAATCGGGAGCCTCAGCACATTCAGCAGCCACATAATGCATCTCCGACGCATATTGGGCCAGGCTCGTCCGAGCGGCTTCGTTCTGTTGGATGAACTTGGCACAGGCACAGACCCCAAAGAAGGCGCCGCGCTGGGGATTGCGATATTACAAGCTCTTTCCCGCCGCGGTTCCTGGGTACTCTGCTCTACGCATTTAGGTGAAATCAGCCAATGGGCGCTGCGCCATCCGCGTTTTCAGAACGCGTCCGTACAATTCGATGAAGATCGTTTAGTCCCCACATATCGCCTGCTCCTGGGTCAGCCGGGGCAGAGCCGCGCCATCACTATAGCCGCGAAACTTGGGATGCCCAAATCAGTACTGGAGCAGGCGCAGAGGACGCTGGGACGACGTGAGCAGGATTGGCGGGAGTTTCTTCGCCAGTTGGAAGCTGAACGCGGACGCTTGCTGGAAGAATTCGACGAACTCGCCAAAGCCCAGGCGACGCTGGAAAAAGATAAGCGGATATTGGCGGACAGGGAAGCTCAGTTAAAACATCAGCAGGAGAAATTCAAGGAAGAATCACAGACAAAGCTGGCGCGAATACTTGAATTTGCCGACCACGAGTCCAAACGCCTGATTAAAGATCTGAAAGCCCGGCAGAAAGCCGCCCAAATTGCCCAGACTAACGCCGACAGAGTCGGCTCCGAAGCCAGAGAGCGAATAAAGGTCATTGAGTCCATAGCCCGCCAGGAATTGACGCCCATACTGCCAAAGGCCGGTTCCGTGGAACCAAAGAGCATCGCCGCGGGCATGTACGCGGTACACCGCGGACTTGGCGTCCACGGTAAAATCACATCCATCAAAGGCAAAAGGGCAATCCTTGAGACATCCCCCGGCCGCCGGCTGGAGGTTCACGTAAGCGAACTGGAGCCATCCGCAAAAGCGCAAACCACAATGAACCAATTTGGCGGGCGAGTCAGGGTCAGGGCTGAATACAGAGAAATAGACGGTGAACTGAACCTGATTGGCCGAGCGTCGGACGATGTTGAGTTTGAAGTCCGCCGCTTTGTGGAGTCAGCACTGGCAGGCGGTTACAGATTTATACGCATTGTTCACGGTCACGGCACAGGGCGTCTGAAAACAGCCGTCAGGGAGGCCCTGAAAGACCATCCAAACATCGCGAACATTGAAGACGCCCCACAGGCTCAGGGCGGTTCCGGCGCGACTGTGGTGGTATTGAAAATTTAGCCGATTAACCTGAAAAACAGGCTGCGCTCTGTTTTTCAGGTTGTTGTTTTTAAGATTAATTGACTATTATAAATTGATTGGCTATAGCGAGCGCCATCAAAATGCTTGGTTGGTGGCCGTATCTGTGGAGTTTTATGGTTTCGGGATCAAAATACAAGGGTCAGCTCTTAGTTTTAGACATTGATGGCGTAATGATTGACCCGGCTGGCAGTTTTGAGACTTGCAGCGCTATGGCGCTTAAAGAATTGGCTCCTGACCTGGCCTGGTCCAATGAGATGTATTGGGAACTCAAGCGGATACCCGGCTTTAATAACGATTTTCGTTTAACGGCGGCAGCTTTGGCGCTATTTGAGTCGGGCGAGATTGACCGCTTGTCTGAGGCGCTCAATAAAGGGTTCCCTCACCTGGAAAAACGCATGGATGAGCTGGAGCCGCGCTGTAAGGAAGTGATGCAGTTTTATTATCAGGACCTCAAACGCCTGGAACGCCCCCTGATAACGCTTGCAGAGCTGGAAGCTATTGTGGATTGGGACACGGCGATACTGACAGGCAGACCACCGGATGAAATGCCGCTGGCCTTTGATGTGCTGGGTTTTGAAATACCCGCCATATGCGATTCATGCCCTGAGTTCCGTAAGCCTGAGCCTGGCGGTTTGTTGCATTTGGCGGATATTTACAGCGCGAACCGCGTCTATTTTGTTGGCGATACGAGAGATGCCGCGCCATGCCTGCGACGCGCGCGCGCGGCCAGACCGGCCCTGGATTT
>JAITCJ010000149.1 GCA_031283145.1 Holophagales bacterium
GAAATGACAACAAAAAGTGAAACTGCTACACTTGACGCGCTCATCAACCAAAATTAATCTAATCTGCGCAATTTTCATGTAACCTTAGAGAATGGCTGACTTTCAGGCGCGTACTCCCGCCAGGTCCCTTTTTTGGAGGGCGGCCAGGTTTTTGTACTTGCTTTGGGGCGGCATGATTCTGATACGTTTAGCGCCTATGGGTCAAATGCGCTTTCCCGCCTGGATATGGGACTGGCCCAGGTTTGCGTCAAAACTGACCGGTCCGGTTGGCAAAGGATTGCTGTTTGGCCTGGGGCTGGCTATGGCGCTGGCTGCCCTCAAGGAAATATGGGAGCTTGTAGACCTTGTGCTGCTCAAACTCCTGCGTGACGGGGAACGCTGACCATGAAGCGCGTGTTTGAGGATTTCATTGCGCGGCGCTACCTTAAAACCCGCCGCAAAGGAGCCTTTGTCCGCACACTGCTCCGCTTTGCCAGGTGGGGCGTGGCCGTTGGCGTATTTACCATTGTGGTTTCACAGGCGATGATGGCAGGATGGCGGGAGGGAATACAGAATATTCTCTTTAAGGCCACTGCTCACTTCAGTATTCACCCCTATGACCCGGAAAATTGGGATGCCGGTGAAGCCATGAAAATAATTAAAAACATACCGGGGGTGCGGGCAGTCAACCCGTTTCGTATGGATATAGCCCTTTCGCGTTCCGCCAGGTCAGGGCAGGCTATGGAACCGCTCATGCTCAAGGCCATAGAGCCTGAAACCGCCAGATCAACGTCTTCGCTGTTTGATAACATCAAGCCCGTATCAATAGAATCTCTCCAGCCCGGGCAAGTTATTGTGGGGCAGGATTTCGCTAGACAACAGGGCTTGCGGGTGGGCGACGACCTGCAAGTGATACTGGCAAAAATTGACTTTGGTCTGTCAGGGATGATGCCTAAAGTAAAAGCGTTTACAGTCACAGGCATTTTCTATAGCCGCAACTCCCTTTACGACAGGGGCTGGGCCTTTGTTCACCTGGACGACGCCAAGGCCTGGGCGCAGTCTGAACAGGCCGACGGGATAGAGATCACCCTGACGGACGTTAAACAAATCAAGGTGAAACAGAGCGAAGTCAAAACCGCTCTGGAAAGCGCTTTCGCGCAGCCGTTTTTTAACATGGATCAAATGGAGCGCAACCGCGAACTCTTTGCCGGCCTGGACATGCTCAAGTGGATATTCCTGGCGGTTTTGAGCCTTATTGTAGTAATCAACGCATCCAGCATCACAGCCGTCCTGGTGCTGCTTGTGGCTGAAAAGCGCCGCGACATAGGCACATTGCTGGCTTTGGGAGCTACGCCAAAGCAAATACAGCACATATTCCAGACTCATGGTCTGCGTATGGCGGTTATTGGCACACTGGCCGGTCTGGCGGCCGCTCTGCCCCTTTGCGCTGTAATTGACCATTTTCAGATCATCCAAACGCCCGCGGCGCTTGTGGATTTCCTCCCCTACTTTCCATTTAAGCTGAGGCTGTTGGATGTGATCATCGCAACTGTATTTCCCATAGCCGTCGCGTTTTTCGCGTCACGGAATCCTGCCAAAAGGGCGTCCGAACTCAACCCCATTGAAACCCTGCGGGCGGAGTGAGTGAACATGGCCCAACACACAGACCAGACTTTCGGCCGGGACCTCATCATTGACTCTCTGCGAAAAACCTATACAGGGGCGGATCATGCCGTTTTTTCTGGATACAGCCTGAATCTGCCTGGCGGCGCTCTCTGCGCCATAGTCGGCGTGAGCGGCGTTGGCAAGACCACACTGCTCAACTGCGTAGCCGCACTGGACACGTGGGATTCAGGTACAATCAGCGTGGGCGGGGAACCGGTACCCAGAAACAATCCGCTTCAAGGCGCGCTGTACCGCAGACGCATGGTAGGCATGGCCTTTCAGTGGCCGCACCTTTTGCCTGAATTCACCGTGCTGGAAAACATGGAAATGCCGCTGAGAATAGATGGTACCCTTGGCGAAGCGGAATCCGCGTGGTGCAAACAACTGTTGAACCTTGTCGGCCTGGAAGATTTAATGGACCGTCTGCCATCCCAAATCAGCGGAGGTCAGGCCGCCAGAGCCGGACTCGCCCGCGCCCTCGTGCGGCGTCCGGCGGTATGGCTCCTGGACGAACCAACGGGGAATCTGGACCCTGAAACCGCCATCGAAGTATTTCAAGTGCTGCGGACGCTCCACAAAGAGCTGCGCCCCACTACGCTGCTTGTCACGCACAATCCGACATTGGCTGATGGCTGCGGGATGGCGGAAAGACTTTAGCAATGATTCCATATAAAAGAGGTTTTAAATGAATTGGTATTACAATCTCAAAATCAAATCCAAGCTGATGATCGTTTTTCTGGTTACGGTCTGCCTGACTGTAATCATCAGCGTTGTCGGGTTAAACGCTCTTTTTGGCATAGGCAAAGCCGATCTTGTGTTGTACAACGAAAGCGTTGGGAGTACGCTTATCGCGGGGAATATAGGGCGAACTTTGCTTCAGGCGCGGGTGGAGTTGTACAGCGCAATTATAGAAACAGACGCAAACCGCTTTCAAACGCGCAAAACAGCTTTTGAAAAACAGCGCGGTAAATTAATTGAACTTGAAAATCAACTGATGGCGACAGCCAAAGGAGCAAGCGATAAAGAGCTTTTGACTAAAGACCTGATTAACGCTACCAATGATTTTTTCAAGGGCGCCGACAGGGCCTTAGAACTCGCTTTGTCAGGCAGATCAACTGAATCAGGCGCGTTAGTTAGGGGCAATGATTTTATTTTTGCCAATAATAAGATTAGCGACATGGTTGATACAATTATTAATTACGTTGACGTACTGGCCGCCGATTTGCTTGACTCAAACAAGTCAACGTTAAGAAATTCAAGCATTACAATGATTGTATTCATTGTATTTGCCGTTGTGACATCAATTTTATTAGCTAACTTTGTATCTAATTTTTTTGTCAATGAAATTAACAGGCTGCTGGCAAAAGTTAATCGAATCGCCAATCACGATCTTACGGTGACATGCAAAGCCGAATACAGTGATGAGATTGGGCAGGTGGTTGATTCTATCGGGTACATGGTGTCCGAAATCAAAAAACTCATAAATGCCATAACTAAAGATGTGGACAGTGTGGCAAGCGGCTCAGAGCAGTTATCATCCGCCGCTGAAGAAATGACAGCCGCGACAGACGACATTTCCCGCAGCACTGACACACAAAAAAGCGGGTCCGAGAGGATAGCCGCCGCCATGACGGAGCTGTCCGCGTCTATTGAGGAAGTAAGCCGAGGCTCTCAGGCTTCTTTGGCTCAGCTCGAAGCCGCTCTCGAAGCTACCCAACATGGAAATGAGGCCGGCGAAGAGACTAAGACTGCTATGGACGGCATTACACAAACGACAGAGAGGATTGCTCAGGCTATTAACGTCATTCAAGAAATTGCTAATCAGACCAACTTGTTGTCTCTGAACGCCGCCATAGAGGCCGCCAAAGCCGGGGAGCAAGGCAAGGGGTTTGCGGTTGTGGCCGAAGAGGTCAGAAAACTGGCTGAACGCAGCGCGGTTTCCGCCAAGGAAATCGCCCAGTACAACATTAACGCGCGTGATTCCGTGCAGCGGGGCGGCGAAATGGTTGCCTCTACTGTAGAACTGTTGCACAAGATCAGATCAAGCCTGGACCGTTTTGCCGTTCAAACAAGGGAATCCGTTGCTTCCGCCGCCGAACAGGCGGGCGCCGGCGCTGATGTGGCCAGACAGGTAGAGCATAGCGTCAATGAATCCGCCGCTATCGCCTCCGCAACTTCAGAAATGGCCGCCACCACACAGGAAATATCCGGCACTGCTTCAAACCTGGCCCGTTTTGCTTCTGATTTGAGACAACTCGTCCACAATTTTAAAATAAATTAAACGAATTTCTGAAAAAGGAAAACAGCAATGAGATTGCCAATCAAATTTTACATGTTGTCCCTGCCTGTCGCGCTGTGCGGCATGTTCAGCCTCCGAGCGCAGGTCAGAGTGGACAGCGGTCTGCCTTCTTATACCAAGGCCTCCGGCGTCACAGGCAGCCTTGTTTCCATAGGCAGCGACACGATGGACAGCCTTATGGAAGCCTGGCTTGAATCATTCGTAAGCAATTATGGCATTAGCACAAAATTGCTTGGACTTGGATCATCCGCCGCCGTGCCTGCCCTCATTGAGGGCAATGCCCAGTTGGGTCCAATGAGCCGCGAAATGAAAGCGGAAGAAATAGAAAGGTTTGAAAGGAGATATGGCTATAAACCAACCAAAATAACTGTGGTTATGGACGCTATTAATGTAATTGTAAGCAACGCAAACACAATCAAGGCGATCAGCCTTCAGGAACTGGGCGGCATTTATTTTAAGAATGGACAAAAAGACATAACATCCTGGGAGCATATGGGCGTGAAATCACTGAAAGGGCGTCCGATTTCTGTATTCGCGCGCGCTTCAGATTCCGGCACCGCTTCTTTCTTCAGGGAAAAAGTTCTTTCAAATGGCGATTACAAGAGCGGTATAAAAGAAATGAACTTGTCGGCCACTGTCGTCAGAAATATCACATTTGACAGATTTGCCATAGGCTATTGCGGCGCCGCCGATTTAGTCCCCGAAGTAAAAGCGGTGCCTGTAGCCGAAAAAAAGGGCGGTCAGGCCTATGACGCGAATTATGAAAACGTCATGGGCGGTAAGTACCCCCTGTCGCGCAATTTATACATCTATGTAAACAGACATCCGCAAAATGGTCTCCCGCAATCGGTCAGTGAATTCATAAAATTTGCCCTCTCCAGGGATGGACAGGAAATAGCGGTAAAAAAAGGATACTTGCCCCTGAACGCCGATATGTGTAATCAGGAAAAAACGAAGCTGTAAGATGATCAATCTGTTCCATATCAAAATCGCGTTCCGCGATTTTGATATGGAAGTTTTTTGGGTGTTCTCAAAATTATAGCAGTTCAACTACAAAGTGTTTAACTGCTATGTTTTTGTGCGACAACAATGGGAATTGATATAAAACAGCCTCTTGGAAAGCATTTTCAACAAACCTGAAAAACAGAGCGCAGGCTGTTTTTCAGGTTTGTTGACTCTAACTAACCAGCTATTCCATGAATTTTAAAGGTAGAAACTACATTATTAACTAGTTGTTCTAAAATCTTTTTTATTTGATCATCATTTGTCGGGGCGGGATTCATTGTGAACTGTCCCTTTGCGTATAGTTCCGCCAACTTTGTAATTGCTTCGCTCATGTCCCAGTCTCCCTGTAAAAGAGGGACGACAAATCTCTGCATGGGATCCAAATTAATCATTTCTCCCAAGTAATTACTTGTTGATTCTCTGCCGGATTTAATATCCAGAACAGCAAGCGGAGTCACTCCTTTAGGCAGAGCGGGGATAGAGAGGTCAGCGTAAATTTCCACTAACCCCGCGCCAAGCAGTGAAAAGAGTATATCGCCAAAGATTCCTTCATTCCCCCCATTGGCTAACTCGGAAAATTTTTCCGCCAGGTCTTTAAAAACGGCGGGCTTGTTAGCATGGGCTAACAATGTGTCCAGGGCATGGATGCCATAGGGGGGATTGGGGGTAATTTTCCCCAATTTTGAGTGCGTATAAACAACTTGGCCGTCTTTATCTTCCGACCTTGTAATGCGGGTTTGAATATGCAGTTTTTTGAAAAAATCCGGCGTCAGCGCCCTGTTTATCTGAGATTGAGTTTTCCCCCTGACAAGCAGTGATTGACGGAAAGAGCGCCCCGTGATTATGTCTATAGCCTGTTCTGTTTCAACCATACTCTGGGGCGGACGGCGCTTAAAAAACTCCCTTAACGAGGGATGAGCTATGTGCCTGACCATTGAAGCTGGTTCTACATCTCCGAGGTATGTCAGTTCCGCTTTATTTACCTGAGCCAGAAAATCTCTGAACAGACAAGGCTCGTTATTTTCTTCTAAATATTCATGAGCCAAATACCGAATATCTCTCTGTGTGAGCGTACTGTTCAGTTCATTGTCAAGGGCTTGATGCAATAAGGGTCTTTTTTCATCATTCGCGGTTGTTTCCAGAGCGTCTTTAATCCAACTGACGCCGTATTCCCAACGCTGCGCGGCGGGCACGTCCGGAGGAGTGAGGGCCATAAATACATCCCTCGCGGCCTGCTTCATCCGCCAGCCTGGCTGAACATTATAACTGACAAAAGCTATACCGTCGTCACTCAGATTTTCCCTGCAAATTCGTAAAATAGCCTCTTGCACCCTGGGGGGGACCCAACTGTACACGCCGTGGCAGATTATATAATCAAACTGGCCGAATTTGGAATCCACGTCCTCAATGCTCATGTGATGATAAACCACGTTACTCGCGTTGAGTTCTTTCGCGCGCCGCTCGGCTTCACGAATCTGAGCCATGGAAAGATCAATGCCCACAAATTTGGCTTCTGCCATGAAGTGAGCCATGCCAAGCAAATTGACGCCGGAAGCGCAGCCTAATTCCAGGACCCTCGCTCTTTTGGGCGGAGCATAGGAAACCCCGAACATGGCGGCTATGGCGGCCAGGCGGGAAGGGTGCGTCTGAGGCAGTGGGTTGGCCAAATAGGGTACTTGATCGTACGCGACAAGAGTTTGAGTTTGGGAAGTCACGTTAATACTCCTTAGATTTTTATTATAGCAGTTCAACTTTTTTAGTTGAACTGCTATGCCGGGATTTACTTGTAAATCACAGCCGCTTTTATTGCTTGCCCACCGTTGTGCAAGCAATAAAAACGAAAATTGCTATATGGCACGCTCGGAGCGATTGTGGAATGCCAATTGCCCGCAGGCTCCCCCTATATCCTGCCCGCGGCTGCGGCGGATGCTGACAATGTGACCCCTTTCCGCCAAATAGCGCCCCATTCTGTTCAGGTCGGCTTCATCAGGAGAGGAAAACGCGGAGCCTGGCCACGAATTGTAAGGGATCAAATTTATCTTGCTTGGAAAGCGACCGGCAAAACGCGACAATCGCTCTGCGTCCTCAGCGCTGTCGGAATATCCCGCAATCAGTACGTATTCCAAGGTAATGAGCTCATCGGGTCCCAACGGGAAAGAGCGCAGAGCCAACGCCAGTTTTTCAAGCCCCCAAACCGAATTGACGGGCATAATTTTACTTCGGACATCGTCAGAGGTCGCATTCAGACTCAGAGCCAGACGCGGGCGGGGATTATATTCCCCCAGGCGCGCGATGCCCGGAACCAGTCCCGATGTGGACACCGTCACGCGCCACGGAGGAACGGCCATGCCTTTTGGATGGCTCAGTGTAAAAAAAGCGTCCATGACATGCCCAAGGTTGTGAAGCGGCTCGCCCATGCCCATAAACACTATATTTATTGGAGTGCCATTCGGGTGTTTATGGTGAATCACAAGCGACATTACCTGACCGACCATTTCCGCGGCCGTCAGGTTCCTTTTAATTCCCATAGCCCCTGTTGCGCAAAACGAGCAAGCCATCGCGCAGCCCACCTGACTGGAAATGCAAAGCGTGGCGCGGTTTTCATAGGGCATATACACACACTCTGTCTCACAGCCGTCCGCCAGTTTCAATGTGTGTTTGACGGAAGCGTCGGATGAAACTACCGATTGCTCAATTGCCAGCCATTCAACGCGCGCTTCCGAGGCCAGCCTGCCTCTCAGGTCCTTGGACAAATTACTGAATTGATTCCAATCGCGCCACCGATGCCTGTACATACCCTCAAATATTTGCGCGGCGCGATACTTGGCTTCCCCAAGCCTCTGACACAGAGAGTTAAGCTCGCCGAGACTCATGCCGGCGGCATTGCCGCTTGACAGTGGCAGCAGGGACTCCATTTCCGGCGCGGCGCTGTCCCAGGGCCTAATTTTACAGCGGTCCCGCAATTTTGACGCGGAAGTTTTCGGGGCGGTGTCCAAAGTATGGAAATTGCTATAACGGCATTATTCAAGCGAGATGCGGAAACTGCACATCAGGGCTTTGTCCTGCTCAGACCACGCATAATCATAACTGGAGCCGCGTTTATCAGGATCAGCTTCTTTAAACGGGTTTGGCATCTCTGAAGTCTTTTCACATGACCCATTACAATTTTCGGAATCTTTTGGATGCAGAGCCACCGATGCCTCCAGCAAAACGCCCACGTCAAAGCCCGTATCCTGAATTTGCTGTATCAAGCCTCGGCCAACCTCATCGGCCATAACAGCGCGAACCATTGCCTGACCAAGTTTATCAACCAGATTGCGTATCTCACCGGGTATTTCCATAGCAAACCTCAACGCGATTCTATCACGAATACAGCTTATGTTTCATATCAAAATTGCGGAACGCAATTTTGATATGAAAGTTTTTGGGGGCAGTATATAGCAGTTCAAGACTTCGTAGTTATAGCAGAGCCAGTTGCAAAACGCCAGTTTTGCAACTTCAACGGAGTTGATAGGCTGTGCCAGAATGAAGCCGGACGCGACACTGGAGCGGACGGCATCATTACGGGCGCAGACTGATACCAAGTCGCGTTCAATTGACATTGAACGCTAAAGCGCCAAGGTTTTTGAAAAACAGGGAAACCCTGATTTTTCAAAAACTTGCGGGCGGCGATTGCTCGCCGCCATACCAACTTGC
>JAITCJ010000202.1 GCA_031283145.1 Holophagales bacterium
CCCCTTGGCAATCCCGTATCGTTGCCTGGCAAATGCCCCGTGGACCAGTTGTGACAACTCAAAGTTGAATTGCTATAACGTTTCCATATCAAAATTGCGTTCCGCTGAGGTAATTGCAAAACCCCGTTTCTGTCTGCGCCCGTAATGATGCCGTCCGCTCCAGTGTCGCGTCCGGCTCCATTCTGGCAGCCTATCAACTCCGTTGAAGTTGCAAAACTGGCGTTTTGCAACTGGCTCCGCAATTTTGATATGGAACTGCAACCCCCCAGGTTCTGTAGTCAATAAACCCAAAAAACAGGCTGCGCCCTGTTTTCAGGTCTGTTGGATATACAATTCCTTAAACTGCAACTGATACAGACGGGAGTATTCGCCGCGCAGCGCCAGCAGTTCCTCGTGGCGGCCCGTTTCAACTATGCGACCCTGTTTGAGGACGCAAATTTTTGTGGCGTTCTGAACAGTCGAAAGCCTATGGGCGATTACGAGAGTCGTTCTGTTTAGCATCAGGGATTCCAGCGCCTTTTGAACCGCCAGTTCACTTTCCGCGTCAAGCGCGGAAGTAGCTTCGTCCAAAATCAAAATCGGCGGGTCCTGCAAAAGCGCCCTCGCTATGGCTATCCTCTGGCGCTGTCCCCCGCTCACACTTGAGCCTGCCTCCGCCAGACGCGTGTCATAGCCCTGGGGCAATTTTTCTATAAAGTCGTGCGCGTACGCGCTTTTAGCGGCCTCAATCACTGATTCGCGGCTAAAGGGCTTGCCGTAAGCTATGTTGTCATGAACAGAATCCATGAACAGCAACGTCTCTTGTGTGACGATGCCAATCCGCCGCCTCAGTTCCCTCGTATCAAACTCCCTCAAATCATGGCCGTCAATCGTTACCTTTCCCTGCGTAGGGTCATAAAACCTTGGCGCCAAATTTACAAGCGTCGTCTTGCCCCCGCCGGAACCTCCAACCAGGGCAACGGTTTCGCCCCGATTGATCTCCAGATTTATTCCATTCAGAACCGGATGGTTTGTCTCATAGGCAAAATGCACATCCTCAAAACGCAATTTTTCAGGCCGAACCGGTACCGGAAACGGATTGACGGCAGCGGCCATGCGCGGCTCGCGGTCCAACATAGTGTAAATGCGGTCCAGACTGGCTCTGGCGACTTGAATTTCGTTGTTGATCCTGGTGAGACGTCTGATTGGGTCATACATCGCGAATACCGCCACAAGATAGGTCATGAAGTCGCTGGCGGCCAACCTTCCCGCTTGTATGTCGGAACTGACCCAAAAAATGAGTCCCGCGAGCATAAGGCCGCCGGCCATTTCCATCACGGGGTGGCTCATGGCTACAGCCCTGGCGCTCTTCATGCCAATCTTGAACAACACCGCATTTTGCCCCTCAAACCGACTGACTTCGTAATCTTCCCGCGCAAATCCTATGACCACTCGTATATTGCTGAAGACCTCCTTTAACCGCTGGAGCAAACGCGCACCGGCTTCCTGGTTTCTGTGGTTTATCTTTCTGATCCTGCCGCTGAGTTTTTTTAGCGGCAAAATGATCAGCGGCGCCGCCGCGAACAGCAGCAAACTGCGCTGCCAATCCAGGTAGAATACAAAAATCAAACCGGCGACGGCCGTTGACGTTTCCCTTATTGATTCAGCAAACTGATTGGACGCAATGCCCTGGAGCGCCCCAACATCGCTGATACAGCGAGTCAAAAGATCGCCCGCAGGGTACTGCTGAAAAAACTCCGGCTCTTGTCTGAGCAGGTGGCCGAAAAGTCTTTCCCTGAGTCTCTGCGTGGCGCGTATCCCGCTCCTGACCATGAGCATCGTGGATGAAAATGAGCAAAGTCCCTTCAGGGCAAAAATCACAACTACCAGCGTTGGCACAAAGGCGCTGGTTCTTAGCGCCGAGCCTTCCGACAGGTGCGATACCAGCCACGTTTTGGCCGCGGTAAAGGCGGGCAGCGCGTCAGGAACATCGCCCCCCGCCGGAATATTAGCGGGAACAAAGCCTTCAAACACCCACTTCAAACTGCCCACCAGAAGAACTTGCAGCATACCAGCCAGCACCGCCAGTGCGGCTCCGGCCAGAATCAGCCCCAGGTTAGGGCGCAGATGCTCTCGAAAAAAGCGGTAAAGGTTTTCCATGATTTCGGTGACAACGGCAATGATCAAGCTAAACGCGCCGCAGAAAGCGCAATATTTACTATATAATATCCACTAAGTCTTTAATTTTTGGGTCGAGGCACAATTTTTGAAGACTAACCACAGGAGGCTGGATGAAAGTAGTTATTCTGGCAGGCGGACTGGGTACGCGTATAGCTGAGGAATCTCATTTGCGTCCCAAGCCGATGATCGAAATCGGCGGTATGCCCATTCTGTGGCACATTATGAAAATTTATTCTTACTTTGGTTTTTATGAATTTATAATATGTTGTGGCTACAAGGGTTATGTAATCAAAGAGTACTTCGCCAATTACTACCTGCACCGCTCGGACGTGACCTTTGATTTTTCAGCCGAAAACAACATGACTATCCACAGCAGCATCTCTGAGCCGTGGAGAGTAACCATTGTTGACACCGGTCTGAGCACACAGACAGGCGGGCGCGTAAAGCGGATTAAATCTTATATTGCCAATGAAATTTTCATGATGACGTACGGCGACGGCGTCGCCGACATTGACATCAGCGCCCTGCTGAAACAGCACAGAGACTCAGACATGGTAGCCACACTCACGGCTGTTCAGCCATCAGGCCGCTACGGCGTGCTTGATTTGGACGAGAACAAAAACTGCGTGATCGGTTTCCGCGAAAAGGCAAGGGAGGATTCCAACTGGATCAACGCCGGTTTTATGGTGCTGGAGCCTGAGATATTTAACTATCTCGACGGAGATTCCTGCATCTTTGAGCGCAAACCCTTGGAGACGCTGAGCATTGAGAAAAAACTGGGCGTCTATCGCCACCATAACTACTGGCAGTGCATGGATACACAGCGAGACAGGGACGCGCTGGAGTACCACTGGGACAGAGGGAACGCTCCGTGGATGAGGGACAAGGTTTGAGGATTTATAATGAGCAGCGCCGGATATTCAGGACAGTATGATCTCTTTGAGGGCATACATCCATCCACAAAGGGGTAGAGATGATCAGCGTACTTATGCTCACATACAACCGCCAAGCCCTTGTCATACCAAGTCGCGTTCAATTGACATTGAACGCTAAAGCGCCAAGGTTTTTGAAAAACAGGGAAACCCTGATTTTTCAAAAACTTGCGGGCGGCGATTGCTCGCCGCCATACCAACTTGC
>JAITCJ010000021.1 GCA_031283145.1 Holophagales bacterium
GAGCAGAAAATGATGCCTTGTTCTTTCAGGCGATCTTTATAAGTAGTGGCAACGCTCACTGAATCAAATACTACGTCAACGGCCACGCCTGCCAAGACTTTGCGCTCTTCTATTGGTACACCTAATTTGTCAAAAGTCCTCAACAACTCCGGGTCAACTTCATCCAAACTGTTATATTTTGGTTGTTTTGATTTAGGGGCTGAGTAATAGACAATTTTTTGAAAATCAGGCGCTTTGTATTTTACGTGCGGCCAGTCGGGATATTTCATTGTAAGCCAGTGATTGTAAGCTTTTAGCCGCCATTCAAGCAACCATTCAGGTTCGCCTTTTTTATGTGAGATTGTGCTGATTACTTGTTCATTCAGCCCAGGCTCAACTGAATCTGCTTCAATATCTGTTACAAAACCGTACCTATATTCTTGACTGGTTAAGTTCTGAAGCGGCGAATCCATACTGAACTCCATTACTTTTTGGCAAAAAAAACGCAAAAACAATAATGATTATGACAAATATCCAATAATTTAAATACTTGCGTGCGCTTGTGTGTTTTTCCCAGATGAGTTATTTCATTGCGCATTTTCAAGTTCCTGAATTAACGCGCTCAGGCGTTCTTTGAGTATCTCCATTTGGTTATCCTGAAGATCGCCTTGAGCCGCTGTTTTCCCCAAACGTAATACTTCCAGCGCTTTCGCGTTTTGCCCGGCAGAGGCAAGGGCGCTGCCCAATTGAAAATGGTTAATCAGGGTTGGTTCATGTTCGATTTTTGGAAGCATCAAGTCTATGACTTCCTGCGGACGATTGAAATCCAGTAAGTATTGACCTAACAGCGTTGTGGCTCTGGATTCCTGGCCCGGAAGGGGATTGGCTTGAAGGCGCTTTACTTCGGCTAAATCTTTTTCAGAGACATTCCCGGTCATTAGAAGAAAAGCCTGGCGGATCACAGCGCATTCCCACGCGCCGCTACTTTTGGGATACACGCCTAAGTAGTTGTCCAAAGCCTGCATAACCGCTGTTCTGTCGCTTTTGGCCATCAGAAAGTCAACAGCCAAACGCAGAGCGTTAAAACAAAGGCGAGGGTGGCGCTGAGATGTTGAAAATGCCAGGAGCTTGGGTATGGCGTGTGATATGTCTTTTGCAGCCCGAATCTGCAAGTCAATCCATTCGGCGCGGTCGCTGTCAGTGATTTTTCTTGCCTCTTGCAAACACTTTTTGGCTTCTTCCAGGTTTTCTTCCTGAAGCCATTGTTCCGCGCTGTCCAGCCATGTCTGAGCACGCCTGTTGCCGCCTCTGGCGCTGCGCAACTGGCTTTGGTTTCTTAAATCAAGCAGAATGAGCAGGTCTGGGTCACCTGGATTATGCCTCAATAGGTCATGAAGAATAGCAAAGGCTTTTTGAGGTTCTGAAGCGTGAAAATAACCTTCAGCCAACAGC
Organism: Holophagales bacterium; assembly: GCA_031283145.1. Lineage (GTDB taxonomy): Bacteria > Acidobacteriota > Holophagae > Holophagales > Holophagaceae > WRHW01. Next base: position 1,432 of record JAITCJ010000021.1, read on the forward strand.
TCTCGAATGCTGATTTCACCCGGCTGATATTCAGAGGCTTCTTTCAGGAATTGGATCGCCTTGTTGTATTCGCCTCGCGCTATATGTATCTCGCCCATGGTACGTAACGTGTCGCCGTTTCGTTCCATTTCCAGGGCGCTTTTTGAGGCTTCAAAAGCGCCTTGCAGGTCGTCTTCATCCAATAACAGCTCCGCCAGCGCCATCTTGGGTTCCAGCTCTTCCGGTCTCAGGTCGGAAGCGGTGCGGAGAGCTTCGATTGCTTTATCAATCTGATGAAGATGGTCTTGGGCAATCTTGGCGATTAACATCCACGCTTCGTAATGGCGCGGGCTTAGTTGAACTACCTTTCTGGCAATGTAAATGGCTCTGTCAGAATCGCCGATTATTTCTTTCAGCGCCGCTACAGTGAAGAGCAATTCGTAGTTTTTTGGATCAATGCGCAATGCCTCTTCAAGTCTTTGGGCAGCTTCTGAAAGTTGGGAGTTGTCTAAAAGAGCGGTTGTCTCCAGAAGCGCCCGTCTCAGATGAGCCATGTTTTTGGTTTTGGCAATTGGCAGGATTCTCGCTCTGTACCTTGTGAAAAGCTCTCTGGCGCCTAAGAGCTGCAGGTTTTCTTCAACGGCGTTTTCCCAGCGCTTTGTGAACGCATGGGAGTCCAGTTTGTTATTTTGCTCCATCTCTTGAACCAGACTCATCAAGCCGTTGCGAAGCATGACTTCACTGCGTTCCAGCTTGCCTAACTGATCCGATACGGTTTCAAGATAGGTTTCAACGCGTCTCAGGCTTTCTTCAAGTCCTGTGATTCGCTCTAACAGGTGTTCATCAAGGTCTTCTTCCGTTTCAACTCCTGTTTCCTCATCGTCGTCCCAACCGTGATCCCCGGTAACAATAAGCAGACGGGTACCGCATTTACGGCAGACTTCGCGATCGCCGGGGTTCCAGGTCGTACAGTTTTGACAATATGTCCCAAGAGCTTCTTCACTCATTCTGTAAGGATATACTTTCATGCCGGAGCAGTTCAACTTTTCGTAGTTGAACTGCTATGCTGGGATTTGCTTGTAGGCAGGCGCTACCCGCCGTTGCGCAGGCAATATAAGCGAAAATTGCTGTAAAGATTACTGAGGCCATATGACAAAACAAGTAGTTATTGCCCATAGTCCCGACTCTGACGATGCTTACATGATGGCTCCTCTGGCATTGGGGTGGCTAAAGGAGGATGTGGACTTTCAACGCTTCAGTTTTGAATTTGTCCGTAATGACATAGAACTCTTGAATCAGGAGGCCTTAGAATCCCGATATGACGTAACTGCCATTAGTTTTGGAGCTTATCCTGAGATCGAAGACAAATATGATTTGCTCAGGGCCGGTTCAAGTATTCAAGAGGGTACAGGCCCCTTAGTTGTAGCCAGGGAATGCCTGAAGCCGGAGGATTTGCTTTGTAAAACGGTTGCCATTCCAGGACTTAGAACCAGCGCGTATCTTGCCATGCGCCAGTGGATGCCGGAACTCAAAACCGAATTGGTGCCATTTGATAAAATTATGGACGAAGTAGCCGATGGACATTTTGACGCCGGCTTGCTAATTCACGAAAGCCAGTTGATGTACAAAGATAAGGGGCTGAGCCTGATTGCGGATTTAGGCGATTGGTGGAAGAAACTGCATGATTTGCCGTTGCCGATGGGCGGCAACGCCATCAGAAAAGATATGCCATTGAAAGAAAAACAAGCTTTTGCCAGGCTAATGCGCAAAAGTGTGGAAACGGCCATGGCTCGGCACCAAGAGTGTATTGATTACGCGCAGAGTTTTGGACGCGGCATGGACCACGAAATGGTTGACAGGTACGTCAGAGCCTGGGTAAATGATTTCACAATAGACGTGGGCGACATAGGGGCACGGGCGGTTTGCGCGCTTCTCGGCAGATCGGTTGTGTGGGTTAATTGAAAGCGCTTTAACAGAGGCCGCGCTACAGAAAATTTTCAGACTGCTTCAAGCATTGTTTATGTGCTTTTCAAGTTAATTGACTATAGCCGCCCTATTGTAATTATTTGCTGGGATCGCCACACCTGCCGCGTTGCGTTGCCAACTTATTGAGTCAATACAATAAATATACTCTTTACACACCAAGCGATATTCGCTACGCTAAAATCTTGACAGTTCTGGGTGTCTGAAAGCTGGTGAAAATCCGGCGCTGTCTGGCAACGCTAAGTTAAGGATGCATAAAAGGAGGCATAATGGGAACAAAAGCTTCACTTCTGTTGATAGCTTTACTCTGCGCGGGCGCGTTTAAAGTCCGGGCATACGCCGTCGAGGTTGCAAAAACACCAAACCCTGTTGTTGTTTCGGACGCTCGCAAAAATTTACTTACAACACTCGGCAGCGCCTTTGTATCGCCCGACTGGAATCAAGGAAATTTGTTAAACAGCACGGCGTACGGAACCCTTTTGGCTCTCTCCATAGACGCCAGCGCGGCTTTTGGCAAACCAATAGTTTTAGACCCGGACAGCACACTGCAGGGACCATCAACTGTAAACGAATACATAACAGGCTTGAACCAAAGGAACTATCTGGAAAATTGGCAAAAACCCTTCTACGCCTTAT
>JAITCJ010000098.1 GCA_031283145.1 Holophagales bacterium
TTAGCTTTGGCCTCATCCGAAAGCGCCAGAATCGCGTTTGCCTCACGCGGAATCGCGTTTCGCTTATTGCCGCCCTTTAAACTGGCGATACCGATTTGCGTCCCGGCCTGAAGCGCGTAAAGAGCGCGAGCCAGGATCCTGATTGCGTTTCCGCGCCCATCGTTAATATTTATACCACTGTGACCGCCTTTCAAACCCGATACCTTGAGGCGGAACCCCTTGCTGCCCGCCGCGGGAGCAGTAACCCCCACCTTTTTCTTAGCCTCAGTGTCTATGCCGCCGGCGCAGCCAATGGTCATAAATTCTTCTTCTTCACTGTCCAGGTTGAGGAAATACTTACCTGTAAGGATGCCTGCCTTAAACTTATTAGCGCCATTGAGACCCATTTCTTCATCAATGGTGACAAGCAGTTCTATTTGAGGATGTACAAGTTCTTTTGAAGCAAGAACCGCTAAACCGGCGCAAACGCCAATGCCATTGTCGGCGCCGAGAGTCGTGCCGCACGCGTAAAGGTGGTCGCCCTTAATCTGGAGCTTGATGGGGTCTTTTTCAAAATCATGCGCTGTGTCTTCATTTTTTTCACAGACCATATCAACGTGAGCCTGGAGTATGTATCCGGGATGATTTTCGTATCCCGGCGTCGCGGGCTTGCGTATGACGACATTTCCCTCTTCGTCCTGAATAGTTGTCAGCCCAAGGGCACGACCCTGCTCGGCGACCCATTTGGCCGCTTCAGCCTCTTTCTTGGAACCGCGGGGAATTTTAGACAGCTCAATGAAATAATTCCAGAGCGTCTTAGTCTCAGGGTTTTGAAGCAGCGCTTCCACAGTCGCCTCCTAAAAATGAGGCCCTCTTGACCGGAATTAGTCTCAGGGGCGTATATTCTATTATAGCGGCCACAAAACTGCGTAACAAAATTTTGACATGGAAATTTTGGAGCAGTCTTCTGTAAATTGAAGCAAGCTTTATAGCAGTTCAAGCCGACTTTTACATTTTCAGATTATTTTTTGTTATAGGGGTATAGAGGGAGTATAGATTGTATGCGTATTTGCGTATTGATTTGGGTTTTGGATATTGTGTTATGATACAGTTATGGTATAATATGATATACTGAAGAGTATTGAATGGTCAAGTTCAACAAGGTGACTCGAAGCGGGAGGCTCAAAACATGGGTATGCGTGCTGAAAGGGTATCGTCCGGGGCCAGGGTTGCCGCCCAAGCAACGGACTATTAAGAGTTTTGGTTATTTGGAGGATCAGGCGGACAGAGAAGCCTTCATGAGGGAAGTTCTTGAGTTCAACGCTAATTTCAAACAGGACATGTCGCTTAGTATTGTTCAGTTGGATGATGTAGGTGGTGCAATTGCTTTCAAAAAAGCAAAAAATACCAAGGGCGAAATTGCTGATACTCTCCAGTTCGCAAACGAAGACCAGATAGTTTTGGACTATAAACTCATACAAGAAACTTTCGGCGCTGACTTCTACAATGCCTATCCTGAACAAGAGGTGTTTAACAGATTCCTCAAAAATATCTCTGTATCATAACAAGAAAATCTACAACCCCGCCTGCATATAGTCAATGGACTTCAGGATAGGAACAAGCCGTCCTATGGATAGGCATTCAGAAAACCAGTCGCCTCGCCTTGAAAACGGCGCGAATGCGCTAGACTGTGCCGATATAGCAATTCAGGTTATTGTAGTCCATCGCTGAGGCTCTGGATGCTATTAATACCAAGTCGCGTTCAATTGACATTGAACGCTAAAACGCCAAAGTTTTTGAAAAACAGGGAACCCCTGATTTTTCAAAAACTTGCGGGCGGCGATTACTCGCCGCCATACCAACTTGCAATCAAAAGTAATGCCGTTTGATTGCAAGTTGGTATAAGCACAAAGCATTGAAAGCTGGATTGACATTGTGTCTATGGACTACAATAACTGAAATTGCTATAATGGAGCGAACCGCCGATAGGCGGTGAGCGGAATGGGAGGCGTAGGCAATGCATACCTTTTGTTACGACCGTCAAGTCCATTTGCTATAAATCATTACATGACAATGCTTTACAATGCCATACCCTGAAATAAATGTAAAAGTAGGGCGTGGCCGTCATAGTGTGGGGCGTGATCCAGAGTAAGAAAGAAGCACCCGGACTTACGGAAGAATAGACACATCTCTGATTATCAAGTCGCGTTCAATTGGGATTAACGCGACTTGGTATAAGAAAGCACTCTCAACAAACATGAAAAACAGAGCGCAGCCTGCTTTTCATGTTTGTTGGCTGTAATTACTTCAACTTTGCTTCCCAATCCCTCGCAAGTCTTTCCTGACCCAATGCTTTGGCTAATTCAAGTATTTTTAAATTATCTGTAAATTTACCGCCGCTATCCAGCACGGCGTTAAATATTTCGTCAGCCTCATGGTACTTATTGTCATGCAGATATGCTTCAATAAGCGGCAAGCCAACCTTGAAAGCGAGCGAATTAATATCTAACAGTTTAAGAAAATATTCATCATCAGGCGCGTTAATCCTTGCGTATTCTCTGTCCCAGGCGGTTTTTAGCAGCTCAATGGCTTTGGGCCAGTTGCCGTTCTTTTTGCACTGCTGATAATACTTATCAATTACAAAAGCAGGCGGCACTGTTCCTGCCTGGGAAAGCGGGCTGAGTTTTATCCTGTCCAAAAAAGTGTCAATGGAGCGGTCAGCGCCTTCTATTGCTTGCCACAAAAACCACTGACTCCATAATGTATCCGAGGATGGCTTCCTCTCCAGCAGTGATTCAACATTAGCCAGCCAGGGCTTAGAGAGCGCTTTCATGGTTGAATTCTGTATTGAAATTGTGTACCGCGCGACTAAAGTCATATTCACCACTATCTCAGGATAATCTCGCAATACTCTGTTCAAATATCCAACAGCTTCGCCCCATAGGGTCCCGTCCTGTTCTTTAATCGCTTTCATAGCGTTTTCGTAAATTAATCCAAAAGCGTATATAAGCTCAAGCCCTGGTTTGTCTTTGTTAGTCTCAAGGTATTTTTTTAATAGGGATTGGGGAGTTTCAAAATTGAAACGGTTTAAGATAGACTGAATATCATCCTGTTCAGGAATAGCTGTACCCTGGGTCAAAACCAGCCCATCCCGCGCGATCAGAGCCCATCTGTTGCCATCGTTTTCTTTCCAGCCCAATGTGTCAATGGCAGAATCATCAGAATCAACTTGTAAGACAGAGATATTGGGGGAAAGTTTTTTACTCAGTTTTTTAAAGTTAAAATAATGATCATTTTGATCGCCGTTGTCACTGGTAAATACAAAAAAACAGGGTGAATCTGAATTATTTAAAATGGGCTTCATATAAGGCGCCTTATTTATAAGCTCGCCCTGTTCCCATACTTTAGCAATATCCTCCATGCCGGCAGACCTGGCGGCATTGGCCGCGATCAGCGCGTTGTTCGATTCATATTTATCAAAATTCGTTTTTCCATAAACACGAATCATTTCATCATAAACTCTGTTTGCGCCCTCAATGTCGCCTAAGCGCAGCAGGGCTTCGAGATGGGGCGCGTACGCTGATTTTGCCGGATAGCCTTCGAGTGTTGTTTCTGGGGAAGCAGCAAAAAACATAATAGGAGCAGAGCCAGGCACCCACTCTGTGGTTAGCGAGGTCCGTGGAGAACCGTAAAAGTCCTTTGCCATTTTCGCAAACTTAATAACAGAGAACCAATCCTTTTCAGCCCTAAGTTTTTCAACGATCCAGGCGCACGCCTTTGCGGTGGGGGACATCGTTCTATAAAAAGCAAATGTATCAAGGGAATTAATAAATGTATCCCACTTGTAATCAGGCTGGCTCTTTGCCATCCAGAGCCAAATATCCCATAGGGCGTCGCTGGTGGGTTCCAACCTGATGGCTGATTCCAATTTGGAAATATGTTTACGGAAAACATCTCTCATCAGATTGCTGCGTCGCTCCGGCTGGCTCTTATCCGGCTTGAAAAAATCTATATTAATGCCCAGCCAGGAACCTCCGAACACATTGTCTGTCTCGGCTGCCATAACGCCCCAGACACGCAGGTCTGTCTCAGTGTCAAGGTCTTCGGTTGTATCCGGCGGCATTTTTTGAAGGGCGCGGCGGCGAACTTCTTTTAACAGGTCTGCCTTGGCATCTAAATGATCCTGGTTTTCGCGCAAAAACTCACGAACTCTTTTTAAGGGTGTTTTAATGCCATTTTTCTCCAGTACTTGTTCAAATTCTTTGGGACTTGGGATATTGGCTCCGAAGACGATTAATTTGTTTCCATGGTCCAAGGCCGCCCACTTGACGCCGCCGATGAGACCATATATCTGCCTGAACCAGCGCTCAAAGGCCTGGATGTTTCTCACGCCAAGGTAGTTGCTGCCGTCGGCTTTGAAGCTGCCTTGGCTCAGCGCTTTGAAACCGTGTTCATAAATACCGTCAGAATCAATGACTCGCTTCCATTTTCCTGTGTCGGCGGTCTTCCAGTTGCCTAAGAGGACTATTTTGTTCCCCTTATGCCTGGTCAAGTTGTACTCAAAATCTGTCTGTGATAACAGCGGTACGTTTAGCAATATTGTTACTATGGCCGGAAGCGTTAATTTCTTGCGCATTATTGATCCTGTAATAAATTATACGCTCATGGCGGCCAGGGCAATTGAGTACAACTTTGTCTTTACGCTGTCGCCGCGGCTGGAGAGTACGCAGGGAGCCTTCGCGCCGACAACCATCGCCCCGACTTCGCACCCGAATAACTTGGTCATTGTCTTATAAAACACGTTTCCAGATTCAATATTGGGGAATAACAGGCAGTCGGCGTCGCCCGATACGGGGCTTCTGACGCCCTTTATGTCGGCGCTCTCTCTGTCAATCGCTACATCAAGGGCCAGAGGGCCGTCAATAACAGCGCCCTTGATCTGGCCTCTGTCGCCCATTTTGGCCAACAGGGCGGCGTCAACACAGGCGGGCATTTTTGGCAATACTTGCTCGCTTGCGGCCAGAATGGCTACTTTTGGCGTTTCAATTCGGAGCGATTTTGCTGTGTTGACCAAATAGTTAAGTATGGCCGTTTTTTCTTTCAAATCCGGCGCGGGTATAACCGCCACGTCGCCAACAATAAGTAATTTGTGATATCTGGGGTTTTCTACAACCGTGACGTGGCTCAGTATGGCTCCTTGTTCCATCAGACCCTGATCTTTACTGAGTATCGCTCTCATATATTTATCGGTAGAAAGGATGCCTTTCATCAGTACATCGCCCTCCCCCGCCTTTACCATAGCCACCGCCCGCGACGCGGCTCCGGTCTCAACAGGTTCATTGATTATCCTGAAAATACCGGGGTCAATACCGTTACCCTTACAGATTCCCAAAATCTTTGACTCGTCACCTATGAGGATGGCCTCTGCTATGCCCGCGTCCACGGCGTCTTTCACGGCTTCAATCGTGTGTTCGTCATTTGCGGCGGCGGCCACTAATTTTTTTCGGGGCTTGCTTCGCAGGTCGTCCAGCATCTGTTCCAATTTGGTAATGGGCATAGGAACTCCATGTAAAAGGGATTATTAATACCAACTTGCAATCAAACGAAATACCGTTTGATTGCAAGTTGGTATTAACAAACATGAAAAACGGAGCGCATCCTGTTTTTCATGTTTGTTGGCTATAAAATTTACTTGGCTACCGCTCCTAAGCCATTAATCCTGACCTTGATTGGGGTTGCGTCTTTCTTTTCGCCGTGTTTGGCCGTATCTTCGGCTTCACAGTGTTCTTCTGTCGCTTTTGGTATCATTTTAACGACTATGCCTTCCGCAACGACTTCCTGGCCTTTAAGCGTGACGGGAAAAGAAATTACGCCGTCTTCCACTTTGAACACGATGCTATGGGCACGCTGATCTCCGCTAATCGTGATGTAACAGCCCATTGAGGGGCAGACATCAATGATTGTGCCGCGAACTTGGACCAGCTTACCGTTGTAAGCATCCGGGTTGGTCAGTATGTCGGAGATATTTGTTTCCTCTTTGAGCGTCAGCGGCTTGCCGAATTGCTGGGCCATCAGCGGAGCGGCCATGACTAAGGGAAGTAAAAGTGTCAGTTTGCGGATCATAATTATCCTCCTTTCAGGATAGAGTTTTTTGGCTTGTGTTTTGTTTAAAGCTAATAAACATGCTCACACACTCTGATACTAACGTACTATATTGCTCATGTTGAACATGGGCACATAAATAGCCAGCAGCAAGCAGAGAATCATAATACCCATGCACAAAATCAGTACCGGGCCTATCAGACTGGTAACTGCAACCGTTGACTTTTCAACTTCCTGATCAAAGAAATCGGCAACGTGGTTCATCATCTCAGGCAGGGCGGAACTCTGTTCGCCCACGCGCGTCATTTCCACGGCGAGAGGATCGAGCATTTTAGACTGCTCAAGCGCGTTGTGCAGTGAACTGCCGGCGCGGATCATTTCTATCACCGTGAACAGCTTTGTCTTCATGTTATATGAACTGCTTGTGCGCTG
>JAITCJ010000106.1 GCA_031283145.1 Holophagales bacterium
ATAGCTTTCGTAATTGATGTTGATACTGGCGATATTGAGGTTGATTACGATATATTTCGTACCTAGCGTCCAAAACAACAGTAGCGATATGACGCTGGAGCATTCCGACACTTCGCGCAATATAGACTTCTCAGGATTTATACCAATTCGTAATCAGAACCATTGTAATATATCATCGATCATGAAGGAAGCGGCTCGGAATCGATGACAGTTAAGTCAATATTGAACGCGAATTGGTATGAATTGTTATGTTGAGATTTGTTTGCAGGATGTTTATTGACAGCGCGACAGGATAACCTCAACGCCGTTCAGCAGTCATGGCTCTCGCTGCGGCGCGAAGCTATGTGATTGCCTCAGTCGGGTTGCGCTGTCTCTAGTGTTTATTGGCTGCAATGGCGGAAGTACAGGAAATGGCAATGTTCCTGTGGCAGGTGTATCACTGAACATGATGACATCAGTAATCGCAGTAGGTGGCGCTGAGACCCTGACACCTGCCGTGTGGCCCGACAACGCCACTATAGCAATTTTCGCTTTTATTGCTTAACGGTGGGCAGTGCCCACCTGCAAGCAAATCCCGGCATAGCGGTTCAACTATGAAAAGTTGAACTGCTATATACTTTTTTCCCCTCTCCCACCCACGCGTAAAAACTTGGCAGCGCAAGCAGTGTAAACAGAGTGCTGGTCAGCAATCCTCCAATCATTACTATTGCCAGCGGCCTTTCCAGCTCGGATCCGCTAAACCCTAACAGTATCGGTATAAGCCCCAGTATGGTGGCTCCGGCTGTCATGAGTTTGGGTCTGACCCTTCCGAGACTGGCTTCCTCAAGGGCAGCGTGGAAAGGCATTCCTTTGGAAATAAGTCCCTTGGCCTGGCTTATCAGAACAAGGCTATTCTGTACAGCCACGCCGAAAAGGCCAATCATGCCCACAATAGAACTAATATTCCAGGTTTCCCCAAATAGCCAGAGGGCAAAAATTCCGCCTACAAACGCGTCCGGCAGCGTAGTCAATACAATCAGGACTTCCCGCCACGTTTTTAAAGCAAAGTACAACAAGCCCGTGACCAATATTGCGGAGGCGCAAATTGCGTAGGCCAGCCGCCTGTTTGTCTCGCGGGCCTCTTCAATTTTTCCTCCGAATTTAACATGCGTTCCTTCCGGCAGCTTTAATGACTTAATCAGCTTATCTATTCTTCCGGCGGTACCTCCAATGTCGCCCTCGGTTCTGATGTTTAGGCCGATATAGGGCTGGCAGGATTCGCGGCGGATCAAGGTGGGCGTCTTGGTTTCTTCAAACTGAACTATTTGGCCGAGGTCAATGGAACGTCCATTTTCCAGAATAATCGGCATAAATTTGAGCGTTTCGGGGCTGATGGTGTTGTACTCGGCAAAACGGACAATTCTCTCTATTGTTTGCGGACCGTCAAAACGTACGCCGACTTCAATTCCCTGAAGAGACGCCTGTAAATGGCGTGTGACTGAAGTTCTGGGCACGCCAAGGCGGCGGAGCGCTTCCTCATTGAGCACAGCTCGCCACCCGGGCATCGGGTCGGGGGTATTGAGATTGACGCTTTGAACCCCCTCCAATTCAGCAATATGAAGGCGCAGGTCTGACGCCACCGGTCTGATAACTTCAAGGTCGCGGTTAAATAGTTTCACTTGTATATCGGCTGGAGTCCCGCCAATTCCTTCCGCGATGCGCTCTTGCATGGGCGTGTTGACTTCCACGGGAAATGGCATAGATTCGGCGACTTCAAGGATTTCACGTCTGACCTCGTTCTCGTTTGCGTCCGGTGTGAGAATGACCATTATTTCGCTGTCGGTTATCGGGCATGGGTCTTCGGTTACATCCCCCATTCCGCTTTTTCGATAGACAGTTTCTATGCCCGAAATTCTTTTAAGTTTTTGATCCAGATGGATATTGGCCCTGTCAACCGCATCCAGGCTGCTTTCGGAGGGTACCTTTGATAACAGTATAAACGCGCGCTCATCCAGCGTTGGCAGGAAATTGGTCCCCAGGCTGAAAGCCAGCCAGACGCATGGAATTGTAAACGCCAGCGCAAATGTCCTTACCAGAGCGCCGTGACGCATCGCCCAGCCCAAGGCCGGTCTGTAGGCCAGTTTAATGAGGCTAACTATCTTTGGCTCAGTCAATAACGCCTTTGGAGGAATAAATTTATCAACAAAAACAGGCACAAGCGTGAATGAAAGAATGAGGCTGATGCTCATGGCCGACGCCACAGCAAGCGCTAAAGGAGCGTACAGCTTGCCGGCAAGCCCGCTCATTAAAATCAGGGGTAGGAAAACCGCAAGTATGACCAGAACGGCGGTCAATATAGGAAGCGCCACTTCAGCGGCAGCGCCGACTAAAATTTGATTGCGCAGCGCTTTACCAGATTTTTCCTGTAGCCTGTGTATCAAGTTTTCCACCATTATTACGGCGGCATCCACCAAGAGGCCGACGGCGATAGCCAAACCGCCCAATGTCATCGCGTTTAATCCCAAACCCGCTAAGTACAGAGGTATGGCGGCCCCAAATGTGGCCAGGGGCAGTACGGCCAAGACAATTACCGACCCGCGCAGATTTCCCAGCAGGACTATGAGAATCATGGCGACAAAAACGCTTCCCGCTAAAAGCGCGTAAGTGACGCCATTGAGCGCCCTGTCAACTAAACCGCCCTGATCGTAGATCATTTTGAGCGAAGTTCCTTCCGGCAGTTCCGTTCTTAATTCTTCCAACACGCTTCGGACTCTTTCCGCAACTTCCAGGCTGGAGGCGTTTGGCTGTTTGATAATGCTGACGCCCACGTCCTCATGCCCATCATGGCGGGTCAATCCACGGCGAAAACCAGGCGCTTCCCGTACATCCGCTATTTCGTCCAGGGTTATCCATCCATTCGATACTCGCAGCGGCAGACGGCGCACATCCTCCGGTAACGCCGCAAGACTGCCTGTTGATATGTACCACGACTTATCATGAATTTCCAAAACGCCCACGCCAAAATCTTGATGCGTATTCTCCAGTGCCGCCAGCACTTGATCCAGGCTTACGCCCAGCAAGCGCATTTTTTCAGGAGATAGTGATATTTGAAGTGATTTTTCATGTCCGCCCTGCCGATCAACTCTGGCGACGCCAGGAACAGCTTGCAGCCTTGGCGCTACCGCCTGCTCAATATGGTCGCGCAGCCTCATTGGATCTGTGTTGCTGCCCTCAAACACTATTTCCATCATCTGGTGAAGCCTTCCGGACGCGCTTGTCATAAGCGGAGCGTGCGTACCGGCGGGAAAATTGCCGGCAATGCCAGTTAATCGCTCGGCCATTAATTGTCTTGATTGCCATGGGTCCGCGCTGTCGTCAAAAGTTACCACAACTTGTACCAACTCAGGAGCTATCTGTGTGTTTACACGCTTTACGCCAGGCAGGCCGCTCATAACTTGTTCTATTGGCTGAGCTACTGATAATTCCAGTTCAGGCGCTGCCATACCAGGCCCATTTACAAAAACGCTCAATATAGGCAGGTTTATGTTTGGAAACAAATCGCGCTTCAAATTGGCGAAAGTCATAACACCGGCCAATCCCCAAATCAGGCTAAGTACAGCGATCCAGCCGCGCTTGTGAAAAAGGCCGTTAAACCAGCGATCCACAAAATTGTTGAGGACTTTTGGAATATCAGTGGACATGGCCTTCCTCTTCATCCGGATGGGCCAGCTTTTGCTGATACGCCTTTAATAAATAAGCCCCCTCTACAACTACCGTTTCCCCTGATTTTATCCCATCTAAAATTATAACCTCGCCTTTTATGTCCTGTCCGCGCGCCACAGGGCGAAATTCAGCGTGACCGTTCTCCACAATATAAACCCCCCACAAACCCTCCAATCGTTGCAGAGCGGCTTGCGGGAGAGTGATTGAAGGTGGATATGGTATCTGTACTTCTACAGGAGTTCCGGGCAGGGGCAGCGAACTGCCTGTTAAACGTAATCTGTAGGATTGGCGCATGGTATCCGGAGAAAGGGCGGGTAATGCGCCTTCCAGTTTCCCGTCCCATTGGCGTCCGCCGGAGTGTTTTACCGTGAATGTGTGTCCTAATTCCCAATTACCGATATGCGCAGGCGCAAGTTCCATACGGACAATCACAGGGCCGGCCGCCAGGAAATACCCCAATTCCTGTCCGGCGCTGATCCCCTGGCCTGAAATGGCTTTGTAATTAATTACGGTACCGGCGCGGGGCGCTTTTAATACCCATTTTGACCCGGCCGTATCTTCCTCAGCCGCCATACCACAGGCTTCCAAGGCCATCCTTGCTGATCTCTCTTCCGCTCTTGCGATAGACGCTTCGCTTATGGCTTCTTCCAAATCTCTTTGGCTTGTCGCTTTTTTAGAATCCAGTCGCTCTTCCCTGGCTAGCGCGGATTCCGCTTTCATCAATTTGGCTTTGGCGGCCAGCCAATCGGCGTACATGCGGGCCAGTTCGGGGCTGTTGATTTCCGCCAGCGCCGTACTGGCCTCCACCAAGCGTCCGGGTGTGACTTTCAGCGCACCGAGAATGCCGTTTAGCGGACTGGTGAGGACGAACTGAGATGACTCATCCGCCATAACTTCCGCGGGAATCCAAACGCTCAGCGATTTGGGGACATCTGCGACCTGGGTTCGGATACCAGGAACATTTGTCAATGGAATCATTTGCGAATGGTCATGGCCTTCATGCCCCGTTACTTCTTCCACAGCATGTCCATGATCGTGGTCTTCATGGCCGTCGGCTGACGCTTTTCGATGACAGGAAGTTGAAACACAAACCGTCAAAACAGATAGTAAGGCAATAGAGTTGAACTTGTTCATGGCATATTTCCCGCAGTTAGTGTTAAAAGTTCGGCGTACGCGAAGCTGAGAGAGTGTGATCGCCGCAATTCCGCAATACGGATTTCCATAAATTGCCGACGTATGGGAATTACGTCTGAGGGCTGGTCTTTACCCTCTTTCAGGCGCAAGGTCAGCGCTTCCAATGAGGCGGCCGTATCAAGCGATTCCGAATAACTTTTGTTGGATTCAACCGTTTGTATCGCGGCAGCGAAACGCAGATCGAGATCCGCAAGAGCCAGTTCAGCATTTCGTTTGCTGGTTTCAATCCGTACGCGCTGTTCAGCTCGTATTGCCGACAGCTCGCCTGAGCGCGGGAATTTATAAGCAATACCGATTTTGGTTATGCGGTCGTCATTTTCTTTAGCGTAACTGCCGGATATACTCCATCGGCTGTCAGATACAGCCGCTTGAAGGTTTATCCGGCTCATTTCTAAACTTTGCCGAGCAATGGATGCACGGCGCAATGCCCCATTTTGATAAAGTTTTACCATATCTGAAGTTTTCAGATCGCTGATGTCCGCAACTTCCTTACTTAAAAAATAATCAAGTGGCTGGGGTCTTTCAGGGAGTTCCGACAATGACTTGAGAACATTCCATGACTGAATGCGAGTACGCTTGGCGTCTTCCCAGTCCAAGCGGGATTTGAGAAGTTCGCCCCTTACTAAATCAAGCTGAAATGCAGGGTCCGCCCCTGATTCGCTTCGAGTCCTGGAGATTTCCAGCCATATTTGAACCAAAATGTGATCTTCCGCCCTGATAGTTTCTATTCGTTCCGCCAGCCATGCGTTTAAAAAGGCTTGATGGATTGCCAGACTGTTTTCTAAATCTGCGGCATTGTAAAGAACAGCGGCCACAGAATCTAAAAGAGAGGTTAACTGTCGCGCCGGCTCTCGCTTCAACATCAAAGGCGCGTCTATTTCTATTGCCTGATCAGTCGAGGCGGGCGCGACAGAGTTGGTACGCGGCCCGGCGACAACGGATACAGACGGCGAATCACGCATAAAACCTGAAGCGTCTTTCGCTTGGCGGCGTACATCAGCCAATGCGGACTCAATATTTAATCTTGTGATAGACACTTTAGACTTAGCCAATACCTGATCCAGCGTCAATGGCGGCTCAGCCGCAAAAACGCAGGGCAACGCAATCAATACCATGGTTTTCATCCACAGCCTCATTTAAGATAAAGAGTTGTTGAACATTTTATGGCTATGGGTACTATCGCTGCGACATCGCGCAACAATGGGCTATCGGCCATACCCAAGCGCGTTTGAAGTGAAAACAAACACAAATCCGCGCAGTTTTTATATGAGCCCATAGAATTGAAACCATTAACCGGTTTCAATAGCGGTAAGCGATACTTCCTCTTATATTCTGGGAGGGTTTAAGTGAGGCTTGATTGTCCTGCTGTAAAATCTCTTGCTTTTTGCCTCGGCAAAAGACTCTGTCTTGTTTTGCGCATATACCGGAACCACGGCTTCCGTTACGAGAATAACGCCAGAAAAACCATTGCACAGCCATTGATCGCATGACATTCCATGACCGTGGTGATGTCCGCTCATATCTTTGATCCCATCATCGCTTGCCACTAAAATCACCTGGCTATCGGCAGAATAGCTATTACAAACCAATCCCTCGGCAAGCGCGTGACCCAAGTAAGTACTTATCGCGGCAAGCAACAACACGGCGATGTACTTCGGGAACATTCTAGGCATCATCCTAAAGTGTAACATGGTACAGCCAACAGACCTGAAAAACAGAGCGTAGCATGTTTTTCAGGTCTGTTGGAAGTGCTTCCCCAAAGGCCGCTCTGTATAGCATTTTTCACTTTTATTGCTCGCACAACGGCGGGTAGTGCCCGCCTACAAGCAATAAAACGTTGTCGGACTGCTTTGGCAGGGGTTTGCATCCCCTGCCAAACATCTGCCCCGCAATGATACCCCGCCTTTTAAGGCGGGACGCTTGGCTGTTCCGGCCTGAAGGCCGGATGTCATACCAAATCATATTGCTGTTGTGCAAAAGCGGTAGCACAACATGCCGCAAACAGCCGCATTCGCACGAGCATTTGTAGCATTGGCAATGGGAACTGGTATTATACCAACTTGCAATCAAACGGCATTACGTTTGATTGCAAGTTGGTATGGCGGCG
>JAITCJ010000113.1 GCA_031283145.1 Holophagales bacterium
AGGATTTTATTTTTGCTCATAAATCCGCCGACGTTCCGGCTCTGGTTTCAGCCATGGTCCGCGGGGCGTTTGAGTATCAGGGCCAAAAATGCTCGGCTCTGTCCCGCACGTTCATCCCCGAAAGCATTTGGCCTGATGTCAAGAAACTACTGCTTTCGGAAACCGCTAAACTCAAAACCGGCAATGTGTGCGATTTCCGCAATTTTATGGGCGCCGTCATAGATAAAGCCAGTTTTGATACCATTAAACAGAGCATAGACGAAGCGAAGGCTTCGCCCGACGCGGAGGTGCTGTGCGGCAGCTATGACGATTCCGTAGGTTATTTTGTCTATCCGACAATAATACAGGCTAAGGATAAATCCTACGCAACCATGCGGGAGGAACTGTTCGCCCCGGTTTTAACAGTTTTTGTATATCCCGATGGTGAATTAGATGAAATGTTGCGCTTCTGCGATGAATCAACGCCCTACGCTTTAACAGGGGCCATTTTTGCCGAGGACAGGCAAGCCATAGTGCACGCGGAATGGATGCTGCGCAGCGCCGCTGGGAATTTTTACATAAACGACAAACCAACTGGCGCGGTGGTTGGACAGCAGCCATTTGGCGGGGCACGGGCTTCCGGCACAAATGACAAGGCAGGCAGCGCTCTGAACCTGTACCGCTGGATGAGCCTGCGCACAATAAAAGAAAATTTCGCTCCAGCTAAAGAAATTTCGTACCCCTACATGTCGGAGACATAGATAATAATAGCCAACAAATCTGAAAAACAGGCTGCGCTCAGCTTTTCAGGGTTTTTGAGCCTGAAAAGAGATTAGATTAGGACGCTCAGGCAGAATGACAGCACGTTGATGGCTATCCGGTGGGATTTTATAGCAGTTCAACTTTTCATAGTCGGACTGCTATAAGGCAATATTTCTTTTAGTTTTTGGTTCAGTCAGCCCCTGTGTCGGCAGGCACGACAGCCTTGTGATGCCGTGCATAGACATCAGAGCAATGTCCTATTTTCGGCATAATAATTGTAGAAGATATTCAAAAGAACTCATTTATTGTTCATTAACGAGGCTTGGCGGCACACGGCAAATAGATCTGAAAACTTAGGCAAACATTGAATATTACTTCCTTTTGCTATATCTGTCAGAGTTGAACGCTCGGGAACAGGCCTGGGATGAAATAAGGGAAAAATTTTTTGAAAATAATTTTTTCTTGTGGAAAAAAATCGTGTATGTGAAATAATTCACAATTTGAAGTTACTGGATGAATGTGTAGCAAAGGGTTAACATGATGGAAGGCAATCCATATCATACAATCGGCCCATTGACTGGCTATTGGTGGACTTTGTATGATCTGTCGTATAACGATATCTCTTTTGCATGCTCACATCTTCTTATCGAAGAACGTATTAGCTCCGTAAAGGACGTGGGGGGGGTTGAGGCGTATTACAGTAAAGAAGCCTGGACGGCGTACGATGGCTGTACTGAACAAAAGGCCGCCGTCTGCGCCGTGTTTGATGCGTATCACGGCAGCTTTTCCGCTGTCAACGTGTGGTTGCGCGCAATGTCCAGAATTATTGAAAGTGCCTTAATAGGTGGCGATAAAAAGATTGTTCGGTTTCTTGGGAGCAATTCTCAACGTAAGATATGGAACGCTATCGGCGGCGGCATTCGTCGGCTGTTCGGAATTCTGCGCGTCAAATCAGTTAGTACCATGATTTTTTCAGCTAGTTAGATAACCATATTTGAGGGATGGACAAACCATGATTCAAGAAAGTTGCCGACCAGAAGCGGGGGCGTTTGAAAAAATGTTGTGGCAGTATCGCGGCGAGCCTGGAATGCTCATTCCCATGCTACAGGCCTCGCAGGAAAGCTACGGCTATGTGCCACCGGACGCCATTGAACGGATATCTTACGTTATGGGGATTCCCGAAGCGGAGATATACGGCGTCATTACCTTTTATAAGCAGTTCCGCCTGAAGCCGCTGGGCAGGCACATCGTCCGGCTCTGTAAAGGGACGGCATGCCATGTCGTTGGCGCAGAAACAATTGGGCAGGTCATTTCCGATGAACTAAACGTCGCGCCTGACGAAACGACCGAAGACGGCATTTTTACTTACATGGTTGTAGCCTGTCTCGGCTGTTGTAGCCTCGCGCCTGCTATGATGATCGACAACCAGACTTATGGACGTCTGACGCCGCAGACGACCCGCAAACTGCTTCGCCAGTATCGGCGCAATGCGGCGGCTGAGAGCGCGTCATAAATGTAGGGACGGCTCTTAGCGGCCGCCCTAAACAACGATTGGCAGGAAATCGGAGGTTTTATGCGGGAAGTGTTGGTAGGGTTGGGTTCGTGCGGGCTGGCAGCCGGCGGCCTCAAGGTATATGAACGATTTGAGGAACTTCTCGGTTCCGGCGAAAGCTGCGTTTCGGCGGCCGTCCTGAAAAAAACCGGCTGTATCGGCATGTGCCACGCAGAAGTGCTGGTTGAAGTCAGGGACGATGCACACGGCAGTGTTTTTTACGGAAATGTTTCGCCCGAAAAAGCGGCTGCCATTTTTGAGAGCCATATAAAAAACGGCCGGATCGCAGATGAATTCAAATTTGACGCAGTCGCGGCCACGACGAAACAAAAGCGTATCGCCTTACGCAACAGCGGTGTTATCAACCCGGACAACATTGATGAGTACATCGCCCGTCAGGGGTACAAGGCGCTCGAAAAAGTGCTGACTGAGTTGACCCCAGCGGAAGTCATAACGACCGTATCAGAGTCGGGATTACGCGGACGCGGCGGCGCGGGTTTCCCGACGGGCACGAAGTGGAAATTCGCCGCAGCGAGCAAAGGCGATCATAAATATATCATCTGCAACGCCGACGAAGGCGACCCAGGCGCGTTTATGGATCGGAGTCTGCTTGAAAGCGATCCGCATTCGCTCTTGGAGGGAATGGCCATCGCCGCCTACGCGATCTGCGCGGATACGGGTTACATTTACGTTCGCGCGGAGTACCCGGAAGCGATCAAACATCTTAAACATGCGATCTCCCAAGCGACAAAGCGAGGATTCCTCGGGGACAATATTTTTGGCAAAGGTTTTAAATTTAATATCCGGCTGAAAGAAGGCGCGGGTGCGTTTGTGTGCGGCGAAGAAACGGCGTTGATAGCCTCCATCGAAGGTAAACGCGGGATGCCTAGGGTACGTCCGCCTTTCCCGGTCGAATCGGGACTCTGGGGATATCCAACGTCAATTAACAACGTGGAGACATTCGCAAACGTCGCCTGGATTATTCTGAACGGGCCGTCGGCATTCAACTCGCTTGGGACCGAAGGCTCAAAAGGAACCAAAGTATTCGCCCTCGCCGGCAAAATCAAAAACGGCGGCCTTGTGGAAGTCCCGATGGGAATGACGCTCAATGAGGTCATTTACGACATCGGCGGCGGCACGACGCTGGGCGGGCCTTTCAAAGCCGTGCAAATGGGCGGTCCATCCGGCGGATGCATTCCAGCGAACCTCGGCAGCACACCGGTGGATTACGAACAGATCACGGCGACCGGCGCAATCATGGGTTCCGGAGGTATGGTCGTCATGGGCGAAACCACCTGTATGGTGGACGTCGCCCGATTTTTCCTCTCTTTTACTCAGAACGAATCATGCGGCAAATGTACTTTCTGCCGAATCGGCACCAAGCGGATGCTGGAAATTCTTGAGCGTATCTGCGTCGGCAATGGAAAAGAGGAAGACATTCCGCTTCTCCGTGAACTAGGCGAGCAGATCAAGTCCAGTTCCCTGTGTGGACTGGGGCAAAGCGCGCCTAATCCCGTGCTAACAACTCTTCGGTATTTTCTGGACGAATACACGGCGCACATCAAGGATAAAAAATGTCCCGCAAAGTCCTGTCTCGCGCTGGTTGATTTTGCCATTGACGCTGAAAAGTGCATAGGTTGTGGGCTGTGCATCCCGTCCTGCGCCGTCGGCGCAATTACGGGTGAAAAGAAAAAGCTTCATACGATAGATGTTGCAATGTGCGTGCGTTGCGGCAAATGTATGACTGTCTGTACTGTCAACGCAATCTTAAAAAGATAACGGTGTAAAGGAAAGCAGATGGCTACGGAAATGAAACAGACTTCTCAAATCGAATTGACGGTCAACGGCCAAAAAGTAACTGCGGCCGCCGGACAGACCATTCTTGATGTGGTACGCGAACAAAAGCTCGACGACATTCCGACTTTGTGCCACGACCCTCGGCTTGAACCTTACGGTTCTTGTTTCCTGTGTGTCGTTGAAGTTAAAGGCTGGTCCAGACTTATTCCCGCCTGCGTTACGCGCGTCACTCAGGGTATGGAAGTCACGACGCGAAACCCCCGCATTGTCAGCTCACGCAAGACCGCCCTGGAATTGCTCCTGACCGATCATTACGCAGACTGCCTTTGCCCTGGAAAGAACGCCTGTCCGGCAGGCGTAGATGTCCAGGGCTACATGAGTCTAGCTTCGATGGGCCATTACAGGGAAGCGCTCGACCTTATCCGTGAAAGCAATCCACTCCCCATGACATGCGGGCGCGTCTGCGTGCGAAAGTGTGAGGTCAAGTGCCTGCGGCAGCATGTAGATGAGGGCGTCGGCGTCAACTTTATTAAACGCTATACCGCTGAAATTATTGGCCCTGTTTTGAAAAAACCCGACGTTAAAGCTTCCGGACGGCGCGTGGCGATTGTCGGCGGCGGCCCGAGTGGGCTGACCTGCGCTTATTACCTTACAATGAAAGGACACGAGGTTACGATCTTTGAATCGCTGCCGAAATTAGGCGGGATGCTCCGCTACGGCATTCCAGAATACCGGCTTCCCCGTAAGGAACTCGACGACGAGATACAGGGGATTCTTGATTTGGGCGTCAAGGTAGAAATCGGTAAAACGCTTGGGAAAGATTTTACGATAGACAGTCTGCGCTCGAAAAACGGCTTTAACGCGGTATTTGTCGCGCTTGGCGCGCCGCTCGGCAAAAAGATGGGCATCGAAAACGAAGACTCCATAGAGGGAGTTAGCCCGGCGCTTGATTTTCTGCGTGACTGTGAACTCAAAGGCGTGCCGAAACTTACTGGCAAGGTGGCAGTGGTCGGCGGAGGCAATTCCGCGATCGACGCCGCGCGCAGCTCTATCCGCTGCGGCGCTGAAGAAGTCATGATTCTCTATCGCCGCACCAGGAAAGAGATGCCGGCGCATCATGAAGAAGTGGACGCCGCCGAAAAAGAAGGCGTCAAACTTGAAATACTCGCCGCGCCGCTGGAACTCCTGGCGGAAAACGGCAAACTTACGGCCATACGATGCCAGCGTATGAAACTGGGCGAACCTGACGCGAGCGGACGACGCAAACCCGTGCCTATTCCGGGCGCGATTGTTGATTTTCCATGTTCTTACGTTTTTGCCGCCATAGGGCAGGACACCGATCTTGGTGCGCTTGACAAGGAGCCTGAAAACGGCAAATTGGCCGTCAGCCGCTGGGCCACTATAAATGCCGACAACGCAACGATGGAGACCAGTGTCAAAGGCGTTTTTGCCGGAGGCGACGTGGTACTCGGCCCCGCCACCGTTATAGAGGCAATCGCCCAGGGAAAGACAGCCGCGTTAGCGATTGATCAATATCTGATCGACGGGAAAGCGGTTGGAGACGCTCCCGAATTTCATAGCAGACGCGAATTTTTTGGCGCGTTTCCCGAGGGAACTTTCAGTGAAGTCTGCCGCCAGGCTCGAAATATCATGCCGGAACGCGAAGCATCTGAGCGGGTTCGCGATTTCGTCCAGGTGGAATTGGGTCTTGACAGATCGCAAATGAATAATGAGGCCGACCGCTGCATGGAATGCGGATGCAAATCCGTATTTAAGTGCGATCTGAAACGTTACGCCGGTGAATACGGCGTCGATCTCACGCGCCTGGTCGGTGAAGTCCGACGCCATAAGGCCGATCTAAGTCATCCGCTGATTTCGCTTGATCCCAATAAATGCGTTCTTTGCGGCCGATGCGTCCGCACCTGCTCGCAAGTGGTAGGGCTCGGCGTAATTAGTTTTATGCGCCGTGGATTCAGCACTGTGGTAAGTCCGGCTCTGGGCAAATCACTGATCCAAAGCGATTGTATCGCCTGCGGCTCTTGTGTTGAAAACTGTCCCACCGGCGCGCTTGAAGCCAAGCTGCCTTACGGCAAACAGGGGCCGTGGAAGACGGAAAACAAACCTTCGGTCTGCGCATTCTGTTCCGTTGGGTGCGACCTAAATCTGAATGTTGCGGCGGACGGACTGCTTTGGGCAACTTCTGCCGAAAGAGCGCCGCTTGAGCGTGGCGGACTCTGCATGAAAGGCCGCTTTGGTACCGGACTCCTGCAGGTGAAACGTCTGCAATTCCCTATGGTGAGAAAGTCTGGAACGCTCATTGAAACCTCCTGGAAGGCAGCGTTTGATGCCGCCGCCAAAGTACTGCGGAATGCCATGGAAGAGCACGGTGCCGACGCGGTCGGCGTTTTGGCAGCACCTCGTATGACGCTTGAGGAAGCGTGGCTGACGCGGCTGGTTGCCGGAGCGATAGGAACAAAGGAAATCGGTTGTTTTGGGCAGGCTTGGCGCGGCGGTCCACGGAGTGACCTAGACCAGATTTTAGGCGGCACGTTTTCTACCTGCGCGTTTGAAGATATTGCCGGTGCCGATCTCATCTTGCTGGCCAGCGCCGATCCGGAAACGACGCATCCGGCGCTCGGCATGGCGATACGCCGCGCCCTCAAACGCGGCGCGGAACTGGCGGTTGTAAATTCGTTGCCGATAAGTATTCTGCGGCCTGAAGACCTCTGGCTTGACGCCCGCAGGGGTACCGCCGGAATGATCTACGCAACGGCAATAGCGCGGGTGTTGAAAAACGGCAATGGCAATCAGCCGATTGACGCCGCCGATCTCGCCGCGTCTGTCAAGCTTTTGACCGAGATTGGGACGGCGTCCGTTTCCGGCGTTAACGCGGCGAAGATTGTGGCTCTTGCGGATAAAATTTCAGCAGCGAATAAAGTCGTTGCCATTTATGACCTTGACGATACGCTGGAACGCTCTGCGGATGATCTCGCGGGGCTGGCCCAACTGCTTGCCGTTACCGGGCATCTCGGCAAACAAGGAGAGGGCATACTGCTTTTGCGGACGGATTGCAATGGCGTTGGTGCGCGTCTTACAGGCATTGATACACTTACGGATACGGAAAAACTCCGTGCGGCGCTGGTGATGTTTGAAAA
Organism: Holophagales bacterium; assembly: GCA_031283145.1. Classification (GTDB taxonomy): domain Bacteria; phylum Acidobacteriota; class Holophagae; order Holophagales; family Holophagaceae; genus WRHW01. Next base: position 7,246 of record JAITCJ010000113.1, read on the forward strand.
TCCATTCAGAGGTGGGCGTGTACCCGATAAACTGGCGAACCTGACATCGCTGGTTGTTGTCGATCATTTCCTTACAGAAACGGCGGAAAAAGCGGAAGTTATTTTGCCCGCCGCGACGATGGCCGAATCCACGGGAACAGTCGTAAGCTTTGACAACCGGACGGTTGGAATTGACGCCGCCGTGCGTCCCGTCTGCGGTTTATCCAACCTGGAAATCCTGGCGGAACTTGCCGCAGCTTTGGGACTGACCGGCCTTTCATATTCACCGGATGACGCACGCAGAGATTTGGCCGCGTCGCTGGGTATAAACGCTGTTGATATTGAAAAGGCGCGCGCCGAAAAAGCGTGCTGGCCGGGCAAAGCCGCCACGGTCAGAACACTGATTCCGCTAAAGACAGTTACGACCGTTCCGAAGGTTGATCTTCTTTCCTACGCCTCAATGGATGGCTTTGTAAAGGAAAAATTAAACATGTGAGGTATTGCAAAACATCCTTGGAGCACGGATTTTACCATAGGTAATATAACGATTTGCAGTCGGTTAGTGGCTGTAATTTGATTGTGTGATACCAGAGTTCCTATTGCCAATGCTACAAATGGTCGTGCGAATGCGGCTGTTTGCGGCATGTTGCGCTACCGCTTTTGCACAGCAGCAATGTGATTTGGTATGATATATTGGAGTGTAAAATTATTTTTACAAGGAGTTTCTCATGGACGAAAACACTGCCAACCCCAAAAAATTTGGTCGTTTTACCAAGCACATTATTGTGGGCAGCGTTATCAGCGGCCTGTTATCCGCAATTCCCCTTTTGAGTTGCTTAAACATAATCTTTTGCCTGCTGAATGTGGCGTCTATAGTTTTCGCGCTGTATCTGTATCTGAATGCTAATTCGGAAGATATGATAACTATCGGCGAGTCTGCGGGATTTGGGGCCGTTGCCGGAGCGGGGGGGGATTGATTTCTGGAATCGTTGGTATCTTAATGAATATGCTGTTTGGCGCTGCCTTAGCTTCTTGGATGTCCGCCAACTTCCCTGGGGTCGATAGTGATAATTTACTTGGCATCACAGCCTTCTCAGGCGGCGTTATAGCTTTCATGGTCATTCCATTACAGATGGCTCTGTTCGCTGGCTTTGGCGCGCTGGCCGGACCTTTGGGGATGCAATTTTTCTTTAAGACGCGTATCCACAGACCCTGAACCGGATTTTCAGTCTCATCCTGATATTGTCTGCGGCTGGCAAACTGTTGTTGGTTTCGCTATTGCCGTTGCGGATGGATTTTTGCTGTGAGGAATAGGCGGTGGTTTATTGCTGTTTGATTGAGAACAAGCAAACCGCCAATCTCGCGGTCATGATAAAGAAACTGGATAGTTTTATTTATGCTCGTATTTGAATATGTGTTGATACTTCTCGCGGCGGTTTTGTTGTCAAATTTGATTAACCGCTTTGTGCCTGTATTGTCCGCGCCGATTTTGCAGATTGTTTTAGGAGCGGCTGTCGCGTTAATCCCTTTTGGCGCGTTCGGCTTTGAATTTGATCTGGAACCGGAATTATTTTTCGTTTTGTTCATCGCGCCGCTCGTGTTCTATACGAGCATGACCGCTGACAAAAAGACCCTGTGGGATATGAAAAGCCCGATTTTAGGCTCTGCCGTGATATTGGTTGTTATAACGGTACTGACGGTTGGCTATGCGTTGCACGCGATTGTGCCCATTATTCCGCTGAGCGCGGCGTTCGTGCTGAACGCCGCGCTCAGCCCAACGGACGATGTGGCCGTGAGCGCGGTAGGAAAGCGCGTGGCCATACCGCAAAAAATTATGGGAATCTTGTCCGGAGAATCCATAATTAACGACGCTTCGGGTATAGTGTGTTTTCAATTCGCTATCGCCGCCGCTGTAACAGGCTCATTCTCAATAGCCAAAGCTACGGGTCAATTTCTGTTAGTGGGTTTGGGCGGCATTCTGGCTGGTTTGGCTTTCACACTATTGAAATACGCGCTTGTAAAGTGGCTTCGTTCCCTCGGCATAGAAAATGTCACATTGCATATTTTAATAGGGTTGCTGACGCCGTTTATAATATACATGGCCGCCGAAAGACTTGGCGTCAGTGGCATTTTAGCCGTGTTCGCCGCCGGGGTTTCCCACTCCTTCGCGCGGGTTCAGTTGAACCCCGAAACAGTCAGCCTGAATACCGCCCTTGAGAGTATGTGGTCAATGCTGGCGTTTACTTTTGAAGGTATAGTGTTCGTCATGTTGGGTACGCAACTGCCTGGCATTTTGAAAACTATTGAGAAACATTCCATTGGCGGATGGCAAATCGCGGGCTGTGTCCTGTTGCTTACATTGGTTTTTGCGGCTCTCCGCTTTGTATGGTGGATATTGGCTATACGAAAAAAGACTTATCAAGACCAGGGAAAAATCATTGGGCGAATAAAATCCGGCGTGATTTTCAGTCTCGCCGGCGCGCGCGGCACGGTAACGCTGGCAAGCGTGATGTCAATTCCGCTCATGCTGACGGACGGAAACCTTTTCCCCGTGCGCGACTTGATTATTTTGCTTGCGAGCGGCGTTATAGTCGTGTCGCTGCTCATTACGAATTTCTTATTACCCTTATTTGTTGAGCGGAAAGCAGAGCAGGGTAAAAATCAGTCGGAATCGGAGGCTTATGCTGAAATTATTCAAAGAGTAATGACGCGGCTATTATCCGAAGCGACGGAAGAAAACCGAGCGGCTACCCTAACAGTCGTAAGAAGCTATTACGAGCGAAACGCCGCGTCTATGGGCGAGAATTTGCGCTTAGAAACGACTGAGGCTAAAAAACTGAAAAGGCAAGTTTTTATATGGGAAAAAGAAAACACCACAGCCCTGCTTGAAAATGGCGTTGTCCCCGAAGCCGTAGCCAAACACTTCATTGAGTTTTTAGACACTCGTATCCAATCAGAAAGAAATGAAAGGTTTTTTCAAAAATTTACTTGGCTTATTAATAAATTGCATCGCTTTAATCATTTAAAAAGTGAAAAAAATACCAGAAATGATTTTTTTAAACTTTTGACCGCCAATTCACTGTTTGTTTTAGAAAAGCTGAATAAAATAAGAAATAATGAAAATGCTGATGCCGTTGATAAATTAATTTCATCTTACGAACTAACCGCCGCTTTCCATATGGGGGGCGGATGGGAAAAGGAAAGAATTGCCAATGCCGAAGCCGCTGAATCTCTCATTTATCAAGTCGCCTCGAAAGGTTTTCATATGGAACGCGGGCTTATTCACGAAATGTTTGAAGCGGGGCGTATTTCAAGAGAAACCGCTAAAGAAATGCGCGGCAATATCGCAGCGTTGGAAGCAAGATTTCAAATGGGTTGAAACGGCTATATCCTATAAGATAATAAAAGTTCTATGCGTCCTGTACACGTTTCATACTTAATGAGATTTTTGGCCGCTTTAATAGGCGCGTTGCCTTGGGCGCTATCTGTTTTTGGCCAGTACGCTCTGGGCATGCCGCTGTTCAGGGGGCTTTGCCACCAGATGCCTGAGCGTACACTGATACTCTGCGGCGCGCCAATGGCTGTATGCAGCCGCTGCGCGGGTATTTACGCTGGTATTGCCATTGGATCTGTCATACCTCCTTTCGGCTTTATGGCTCGACATGGACGCGCGGCTGTATGGATAGCTTTTTCTGTCGCGCTGCTGGATGTTGCCATACAAGACTACCTTGCGCATTCAATAAATCACGGCTTTCGGATAGTGATACCAATTCTTATTTCTAATGTGAGATAACACTCACGCAACATCTTTATTTTCAAGATATAGTGAACTGTTGGACAACGTTGGCAATGAGAATTGGTATGACAGGTCTTATCGCGGGTTTGGCGGCAAGCGCTTTTTTATTCAGTTCAATGGAAAAATCAAATGCCTGAAGCCATAACAGAAAGCGATGCCAATTTTAGGCATTGTTGGCAATGACGGCCAAGCCAAGATTGAGAGGTTGAGAATCAAAAACTGTCTGATAGCAAGTTGCGATCAAATGATGTCACATTTCATACCAACTTGCAATCAAGTCTGCCGTAATATAAAATCGGTTTTGAAGGAGGCGCCATGCGGCCGCCAAAACCGATACCGGAGGAAAGGCTCGCAGAGCTGGCGGAGTTCGGCAGACGGAGACCGAAGGGCAAGGAGCTGTTGCGCTTCCTCTGCGTCTGGCTGCGCGTGGAGCACGGCATGCGGGCCGCGGCGGGGCGGGGGCGTTGCGCGAGGGTGCGTGCGGCGGGAGGCGCCGCCAGATTATGACCGTCGGGGAGGAAGCCGAGTTCCTCGGGGGTTTCCTCAAGGCAGCCGGCGACGCGTCGGTGCTTGTGGCGGGCGAGATAAAGGCCGTGCTGGAGGCGAGGCTGGGGCGGAAGGTTCACGAGACGACCGTGTACCGGATGCTCAAGCGGCACGGCTGGCGGAAGGTCGCGCCCGGACCGAGGCACCCGAGGCAGGACCCGAAGGCCGCCGAGGCCTTCAAAAAGGGGGTACGCGGAGGCGGTAGCGAAGGCACTGGCGGAGGCGAAGAAGAGGAAAGCGCCGCTGAGGATCGCGTTCCAGGACGAGGCCAGGATCGGCAGGATAAGCGACCCCAGGAGATGCTGGGCGCCGCGGCCGACGCGCCCCGGCGCAGATGGTGAGGGAGTACGCGTACGTGTTCAGCGCCGTCAGCCCGGTCGGCGGATGCCACGACAGCCTCGTCCTGCCGTGGGCCGACACGGAGGCCATCTCCCTGTTCCTAAAGGAGGTGGCAGGGCGGCACCCGGACGAGTACATCCTCGTGTTCATGTACCAGGCCGCGTGGCACAAGGCGAAGGCCCTCAAGGTCCCGCCGAACATGACGCTGGCCTTCCTGCCGCCGTACTCCCCCGAGCTGAACCCGCAGGAGCAGGTCTGGGACGAGCTGCGCGAGAAGTCCCTGGCCAACAGGCTGTTCATACCAATTTGCGTTCAAATCTGCCGTATCGCAGCGTTGCTTTTGAGGAACGGTGCCGCGAACCGCTGAATGTAAATGCAACATTGGACGCAATCTGGTATCAAAAGCCTGGACGCCGTGGTGGACGCGGCTGTGGAGGGCCTGCGGCGCATCGAGGCCTCGCCCGGCGCGGTGGCGCGGCTTACGAGGCGGGACTGGATGGGATCGCTGCCGGAGAGTATTGGAAGTTAAGGCAATATTTATTGCAAACTGGTATGATCGTAACTTGACATAGCGGCGATTGCTCACCGCCATACAGTATCTGGAGTCTGCCTCAAAAACTTCCGTATCAAAATCGCGGAACGCGATTTTGATACGGAACCGTCACATATTCAGCAAGGATAGGCGGAGAACTGGTCTGCGACAGCCAACCAGTGCCCGTTCTCTTTCACTACAAAAAACAGGTCGCGGCCTGCTTGTTGTATTGTGTTTCCGTTCATGTCAAAGGACATATCAAAGTCGTAAGCCACTACAGCAGCGTTTTCATAGACGTGGATAACCGGATTTAATTCTCTCCAGTAATGAATTTTGGCGGCTCCGGTAAAGGACTTCCACCCTTCTATACAAGCGGGTCCGCCCTCAACGCGATGCCGACTCGTGGGCGTCACCGCAACCATGTTTGCGTGGAAGTAGTTTACCAGTTCATCTGGGTTGCCCTTTGTCCAGACGTCATTCATGGCCAGAATCATGGACCAGATTTCAACTTTTGTTGGATCATCAAACATCCGTACCCCCAGACTACAGACTATAGTCAATCAACCTTAAAATCAACACAAACCATACTTGTTGCGCCACCAACAATGCAAACAGTGCTTGAAGCGGCCTGAAGGTTTTCTATAAACTGCCTCTGGAAAAGCACTTCCAACAAACCTGAAAAACAGACTGAGGCCTGTTTTTCAGGTTTGTTGGTTATTGCCCTGAATCAGATTCATTTTACTCATGAGTATTGCCCCTGCCGCTGAAATGTTAAGGCTGTCTATCTGCCTTTCTAAGGGGATTCGGATGTGTTTTGTACACTTGGTCTGCCAGAAGCTGTCCAGGCCGTGGGATTCTGCCCCTAAAACAAGGGCTGTTCTTGGGGCTGGCATCCATTCCCAAAAGATCTCGGCGTTTGACGTAGCGGCTGTCCCAACTATTTCGGATTTAACATTTGGGCAATGTTGAAGCCATTTGTCTAATATATGATCCGGGTAATTGGATTTGAGTATGGGTATTTTCCAAACAGCGCCCATTGAAACCCTGACACAGCGTCTTGCGAATGGGTTTGGACCTCTGCCAATCAGTATGCCGTCTATAGCTAAGGCTGCTGCTGTACGCGAGAGCTGGCCGAGATTATCAACATTGTCTAAATGGGGCAGTACCAAGAGGCGCGATGCTTGCGATAATTGCGTCTCAAGCGGAGCTTCGGGAACGGCACAGCAGCATAGTACGCCGCGATGAAAATTAAAACCGACCAAGGAGTTCAATTCATCGGTGTCAAGCGTGAGGAGTCTGGCTTGATGGGGCGTTTTGTCTTTCCATTCTTCAATCTGGCTTGAGTCGCATAAGAGTGAGACGAACCGCAACATTCCTTGCTCGGCGGCTCGAATGGCTTCTTCAACAAGGTATCTGCCTTCACAGATGAAGCAGGTACCTATATCTGAATGTTGCGCAAGTTCAGCTCCATGAAGCCCTCTGTAAGGAGCTAAATCTATTGAACTCATGGCGGTGCGCATAGGGCTATATTTTACGCTTTTTGGGTTTTGGTTGTATATAGCAGTTCAACTTTTTGTAGTTGAACTGCTATGCCGGGATTTGCTTGCAGAATGAGGCTGACAACGTCGAAATGTCGGCTTGTGAGAAGATGGACGGATAATAGCCAAGCGATTGACGTGGCGGTCTTGCGTAGTAAATGGATACCAAGACTTCATGGCCGCGTATTGCTTGTAGGTGGGCGCTGCCCGCCGTTGCGCAAGCAATAATACAAGTGAAAATTGCTATAATTGGAATAAAATAAAATTATATCCAGCGCAAGTTTTTTGTTGCGCGAACGGAGTTATGACATGAACAAACAGTTGCTATACACAATCGCGGCCATGATGGCGCTGCTGGCTGTATTTGCTGCTTGTAAGAGAGAGAGCGTTGTGTATGTGGCGGGAGCGGAATACAAATCGCGGAGAAATAGCGTCATTGGGATATGTAAAAACGGAACTGCTCAAGACCTTACAGATGGAAAATCTAGGGCATGGGCCTCTTCCATTTTTGTGTCGGGTACGGATGTATATGTGGCTGGAACTGAAGAAGATGAACTTAAAAATGTTGTTCCTACGGTCTGGAAAAACGGCGCTGCCCAACGTCTGAGCAGCAGAAATGCCCATACGTCTGTTTCTTCTATTTATGTATCCGGCGCGGACGTATATGCGGTTGGTAATGAACAAGCCTCTATTGAAAAGCCTTCTGTCGCCGTACTCTGGAAAAATGGCGACTCGCAAAATCTCAGCGATGGGGTTGACAACGCTATTGCTTCTTCCGTTTTTGTGTCCGGCGATGGTGTATATGTCGCTGGATATGAATGCAATGCGCAGGGAATTCAGGTTGCCATTCTCTGGAAAAATGGCAGAGCTATGAGTCTAAGCAATGGGAAAGAACATGCGATGGCTATGTCTGTTTTTGTATCGGGTAAGGATGTGTATGTGGCGGGAATTGATGGAGGTACTCCCACGCTTTGGAAAAATGGAGAAGCCAAGGGTCTTAGAGGTATTCAATATGTTTCTTCTGTTTTTGTGTCCGGCAATGATGTGTATGTGGCGGGATGGGGATACGAACACTATAGTAAGCTGGATTTAATGTTGCGCGTTGCCAAGCTCTGGAAAAACGGCGTTGTCCAAAATCTTTGCGATGGCGATCACGAGTCTTCAGCCGAATCCGTTTTTGTGGCCGGCGATGATGTGTATGTGGCCGGAATGGAGAGAAATTTGCGAAAAACGAATACAGCCATACTTTGGAAAAATGGAGAAGCGCAGAGTCTCAGCGATGGAAGCCGCGACGCTGCGGCCGAATCTGTTTTTGTATTAA
>JAITCJ010000181.1 GCA_031283145.1 Holophagales bacterium
ACGGAAGAAGTGGCAAATTGGCTTGCGGAAAATGGCTTTGACCCGCACTATGGCGCAAGGCCATTGAAGCGCCTGATTCAGCAGGCAGTTGTAAATCCAATGTCCCGAATGGTACTGGACGGCCAGCTAAAACCGGGTAATTTAGCAAGACTTACGGTAGCAAATGCTGAAATCAAAATAGAAGCTGAGGCGGTGCAATAACTATTGTCATCGCCTTGAATTTCTGCTTCTGTCCGGAGGCGGAGCCGCCGTCCTTGGATGTGATGACGGCGCGGGGGTTGTAGGCCGCCCTTCAGCGCGGCTTGACTCTCGGCGCTCTGCTTTTGGAGCTTCGCGCTTTTCAACTGAGCGGTTTGGCTGTGCATTGTTTTGAGGCAGTTCGCGCGAACCAGAGCTTTGGCTTGGCGGCGTAGTATTATTCCGTCGGCCCTGTTCCTGTCGAGGCTCGCTTCGTCTTTCTTCACTCATGTCCATACGGCGGTTGGGTGTGTCAGGATTTCTTGAAGTATCTCTGGAAGTAATGTTTCTGCGATTATCGGGAGTGCCACCGTGATTTTCTCTGTTTGACCCCGGTACCGCGCGTGAGCCATTCCGCCGAGATTCTGATGTTCTTGCGCTCTCGCGCAAAACCGAGCGCTCCGCTAAAATACGCCGTGAGGATTGATCTTCAAATGGGCGGTTATGAACATTATGATGAACGCCGGGAGCGCCCGCAGGCGTATCGCGCTTGACCAACCCCCTTCCCGTCTGCTGTTCATATGCCTTAAACCGCTCGGCGGAGACTTCACGGGACAGCGCGCGGCGAAATTGACTGGGGTCCGGATTGTTGAACTCCTGGCGTGTGACAAGCAGCGGACCTCGCTTCCAGGCAGGTGTAATAGAGCGATTGGCATTGTATGTTGGGAAATGTCCGCTCAGGCTTCTATCCCAAACTGTATGGTTGTATATTTGCCTGTTGCGGATGTGGCGAATATCAACCACGTTCCAAAGGTCGTGATGCCAGTTGCTGTAACCCCAATATACAGGACGATTGTAATAGCCCAGCGGAGCCCATCCGAAGAAGCTGCCGGAAATGTTCCAGACAACCCAAGCGGGACTGTAGTAAACGCCCGGAATCCAGTACCAGCCATAGTAAGAATTCCAGCCCCAACGCCCATAGTGATGGGTTATATAGCCAAATGGATCATAGCTAATCCAGGTCATGCCTCCCCTATGAGCGCCCCAATATCCGCGCCAATACGGACGCCAGTTAGCTATTGTTACATACGGACGCCAGCACCAACCCACGTCAACCACATTAACCCAATCTCCACGGCCATCAAGCGTATCGGCGTAATAGCGGATCTGGGAAGGAACATATTCGCTGCTTTTCGATCGCTTGTAAGCCATCTGTTTTTCGGCCCATGTTTCAAAAGTATCCACTTCATAGGTGTTGAATGGGCGTACGCGGTCCAAACGCTCGTTATCACTGTAAACCGTCAGTCGTTCTCCGGCGCGGATACTGATTTCATCCAGTTTGTTGCGAAATGCGACACTTCCGGAAAACACTTTTACCCGCGCGAAATTATCAAGCCCAACATCAAAACTGACATCGCATCGGCTTCCAAGTTCAATGCTGCCTGAAAACGTATCTATTCTTATATATGCATCGCTTTGCGAACCAACAGCAATCCTGAGCCGTCCATGATTCAGTCTGAACAGCGCCTGTGTCCTATCGTCCTGGTCATCAAACAGTGTTGCGACTTCAAAGCGGGTTCTCTCGCCAAAAGCAATTCTGGTACCATCGCCAAGCTGAATAACTCCGCGCCCATTGCTTTCAATGACATCACCCTCGGATATTGGCGTACCGGCTGTGAGATCTTCATCGGCGTCCCATTTACGGATTTTTACATTGCCTTCCACATAGCGAACCATAGCATAGCGCTCAGGGCGCTCGCCAAGGTATTCGTCCGGCTCTTGCGCAAAGCCCGGAGCCGGACAAATTATAGCCGCGGGCGCAATCAACGAGGCAAGCCTCAAAGAGTGGATTTGACCTGATGACAACATGGTTCACCTCCGCCTTGATTCCGGGTATCTTTAACCCAAATACATACATGCCAAAGTTATGCCAAATTATAGCAGTTCCATATTGAAGGCATGAAACGCGATTTTGTTTCAGGTTTATTGGCTATACGGTACGAACGCGCTACCCTGCGGCTGCTGGGGGGGGGGGGTGGCAAGCGCTTGTAAAACGGGTAAAAGTTCGTTCCATGAAAGCGCCCAGGCATTTGAATCACCATCAACATAGCCCCTTTCGCAAAGCTCCAAATGATCCGGATGAAATCTCAATTCCATGTCCCTGCCGCCGGGTAAGTTGATAAATGCATACTGGCATGTTGCAGAATGCACTATAGTCAGATATTGCTCTCCATCATCTAAAATCCATAATAATCCGGCCAGGTTGTTCAGAAAGTCAGAAGTTTTTTCAGACGCTTTTTTAAAGTTCGCTGACAAAGGCGTATGGCTTGGAAAAGAAAACTGCCCGAAAGAAACTATGGGCTGTCCTGCGTCACGCCACATTAAAATTGGACGCCCTGGCAGACCAAAACGTAACAGTCTGATTTTATTTTTGTTAAAAATAGCAATGGTCCCATCTCTATCAACCTTAACAGTTAAGTTCGCGTTTGGCTGTTTGATCTGTACCCTCTGTGGTTCAGGTCTTGGCTCCACGTTTCGCCACGGCAGACGCGCAGATTGGTTTCTCCAAAAAAAATCTTGAGCGCCGCTGATTGCCGCCATCACAAAAATCATCAAAAAAGTAAGCTCCGGCTTCAGTTTGGCTAGTTTCATAGCAATACACGCTTCAGCTTCTGAAATTATGGCCGCCAGCCACACAAAGTTTCCATGTTATCGGCAATAACGCGGTGAATATGTTTTGCGTCACGTCCGCGCAGTTCCGCCAAGCATTTTGCGGTGTGTGTTACAAACGCGGGTTCACATGGCTTTCCCCTATATGGAATCGGCGCCAGAAATGGCGAATCTGTCTCAACTAAAATTCGGTCCTCAGGCGCCCAAACTGCCGTTTCTCTTATAGCTTCGCATTTCTTGGGGAAAGTTAAAATGCCTGAAAAACTGATGTAAAAATTCAACTCAACGGCTCTCTTGGCAAAAGCCAGGTTTTCAGTAAAACAATGAATAATACCGCCAACTCGAGCAGCGTCCTCCTCCTCTAAAACACGCAGTGTGGCGTCCGGGGCTGACCGTGTGTGAATCATAAGCGGTTTGTTAAGTTTTTTCGCCAGCCTTATCTGAGCGCGGAACGCCGGCTCTTGACGCTCTCTGGGACTCAGGTCATAATGCCAATCCAGGCCGGTTTCTCCGACAAAAAGGGCTTTAGGCGATTGCAAGAGTTCAGTTAAAGCCTGTTCAGTATCGGGGTCCCACAGCTTGGCATCGTGCGGATGAACGCCCAAAGACGCGCGAATGTTGTCGTGGGATTCAGCCAGTTTCAATACATTCCCTGAGTCCTCCAAATCTGTTCCCACCGCTATCATTCCATGCACACCGGCAATTTGGGCGCGGCGCAGCACACTTTCCACATCCATATCTTTCTGATAATTTCCGGTTAAATGACAATGGGCATCCAAGAGCATACTTCAAACTCCAGATTGAGTGTCGCACACCAGAACAAAATCTTGTTTAATTGTTGATTTCAAGATAGAATTTAATTCTTGTACGTGAACAAGCCGCAGACAGTTTTGGTTTGTGGCTGGCTCCAGGAGGCTCAAATTATGAAACCGGACATTCATCCAAAATTGCACGAAGTAACTGTCCACTGCGTGTGCGGCAACGAGTTTCAGACCCGCTCTACCAAGCCGGAACTCCGTGTTGAAACTTGCGCGGCCTGTCATCCTTTCTACACCGGTAAACAGCGCGAGGTCGCCCTCACGGGCCGAGTGGAAAAATTCCACAAGAAGTACGCGAAGACCAACGCAAATCAGTAGCCCCGCTATCTTTGAGAACGGGCCGATAGCAATCGGCCCGTTCTCTTTATTTGTATATAAGGGTCTTTGCCCCATTTCTATTAATTGCTGTAATGAACCAACACAAAACCCCAAAAGAATCACATGCAAGACCAGCTTGAAGCCCTGGAGGCTAAGTTTCAGGAAGTAGAAGCCCAGCTTCAGGACCCTGCCTATGTCAGTGATCCAAAGCGGTTAAAAGACTTGACCCGGCTCAGAGCGGAGCTGGAGCCTGTGGTTAATGCCTGGTCGGCGCAGTGCCGCCTTATCAGACAATTGGAAGACGCGGAAGAAATTATTTCTGACCGGGACGTAGAACCAGAATTAAAGGAAATGGCCCAAAGCGAAATACCGGACTTGAAAAAATCCATCCAGGAAGGCGAGGAAGCCCTTAGACGCCTTTTAATACCTAAAGACCCCAAAGACGCCCGCAATGTGATCATTGAAGTCAGAGCCGGCACCGGCGGCGAAGAAGCCGCTTTGTTCGCGGGCGAGCTATTCAGGATGTACATAAGGTTTGCCGAGCGGCGAGGTTTCAAAGTGTCTGTATTAGACGAAAACGAAGCGGATATGGGCGGCATTAAAGAAGCCATTGCCCAAATTGAAGGCAGCGGCGCTTACAGTCTGTTCCGCTTTGAATCCGGCGTCCACAGAGTTCAGCGCGTACCAAAGACCGAAAGCCAGGGCAGAGTGCATACTTCAGCCGCGACAGTAGCCGTAATGCCGGAGGCTGAAGATGTTGACATTCAAATTCTTGAAAAAGACCTCCGCATAGATGAATTCTGTTCAGGCGGCAAGGGTGGTCAGGGCGTCAACACAACATATTCAGCTGTTCGCGTCACGCATTTGCCTACAAATACCGTTGTACAATGCCAGGACGAGCGCAGTAAATTAAAAAACCTGTCAAAAGCCATGACAGTGCTGCGTTCTCGCTTGCTTGAAAAAGCTATGCAGGAGCAGGAAGCCCAAACTTCCGCCATGAGAAAATCACAAGTAGGCAGCGGTGACCGCTCTGAAAAGATCAGAACATACAACTTCCCACAGAGCCGTGTAACCGACCATCGAATAAACGTTACAATTTACCAGTTAGAAACTTTTATGCAGGGTCAGATTGAACCGATTCTGGAACCCCTGCGAACCGCCTTTGAAGCCGAGAGACTCCAGCAACTAAATGGTTTATAGAACGAGGTGATCATGAGCAAATTCCGCATGTCTCCCCAACCAGGAAGCCGTTTGGCGGCATATGTTGGAGATTTCCTGCCTTTGGTTTTGGAACATGAATCCGCAGGAAAGCCCGGATGGTACGCTTTTTTAAGGACAAACCTGGGGCGCGGAGCGCTGGCCCGCAGAGAAGTCATCGCAAGAGCCGGCGGACGTGAGGCCGGATTGCTTACTTTTGGCGGAGCCAGTTGGCACGACATCCCGCTGCAGGCTGAACATGGCAAGTGGAGTTTGGATTTAGCTTTTGCTGAAGTAGGTTTTTTCGGAGCAAAGGCTTACGTTATTGACCCAAGCGGACAACAGCACTGGCCTGATGGTCCCGATCTCGCCATTTCTGTTTTGCCTGACAATTTGCGCGCCGGAAATACAATATATTGCGCTTTCCCAAGGATGTTTGGTCGCTCTCGCGTTCAGTCGCAAACAGCGGACCCCGATCAAGAAGCTAAATACCGGCAAATGGAAAGCGACGGCCTCACTATTATCCCAAAAAGCGGGACATTGCGCGAGGTCACGGCTCAACTTGACCACATCATCAACGTCTTGGGATGCCGCATACTTCACCTGCTGCCCATTGGCCCGGTCCCTACAGTCACCGCCAAAATGGGGCGATTTGGAAGCCCTTACGCCTCCCAGGATTTTACGGCTATTGACCCCGCCTTAATAGATTTTGACCAGCAAACTACCGGCGTAGAGCAGTTTTGTGAATTGGCGGATGGAGTACAT
>JAITCJ010000176.1 GCA_031283145.1 Holophagales bacterium
AAGGGACTCTGGCTCAGCCATACACTACATTTGCCGGCCTCTATGACCGCGCCGATTCCTGGGGGCCGGAAGCCCGATGGGGATCCTGGAGCCTCCCGCAACGCTGGATAGAAAAGCGATCCCGCCTGAACCTCAGCACACCTTATAACTTAATCACCAATAACGACATAACCGGCGGTAACAGCGGCAGTCCCATCATAGACCAAAAAGGCGAACTGGTAGGCCTGGCCTTTGACGGCAATATACACAGCTTAGCGGGCACATACTATTTCGACGCTAAAATAAACCGCACCATCGGCGTTGATTCGCGCGGCATTCTCGAAGCCCTAGAAAAGGTCATGGAAGCCGGGCACTTGGTTAATGAAATATTGGGGAAATAAATTATAGCTATATCATGTGAAATTCCCGATATAATATAAGAGGGTACTTCGGACTCAACGGAGATGGGTTTCCAATGTAGTAAGAAAGACTGGATGCCTGAGTTGCGGTGCTTCTTCCGAGCCTTAATGGTATAACAATTCAACTTATTGTAGTCCATAGCCACAATGCCTAATCCAGCTTTCAATGTTCTTGGGTTTAATCGTATCCAGAGCCTCAGCGATGGCGGGGATAAGCGTATCTCTAGTTCTGGCCTTTGCTTTGCGTAAGTGAGCTTTCACTTTAGACCACGCGTGTTCTATTGAATTTATACCAATTTGCATTCTTAGCATCTTATGATATATTGAGAGTAAGAGGTATAAGATGCCAGCGGCAATTCCAATACCAGAAGAAAGGTTAGCCGAGTTAGAGAATTTATGCGGCGGCAAGTTGGAAGGTAATGGTTTCCGGCGTTTTTTATGTGTTTGGCTAAGAGTAAAGAAAAGCATGACGGCCTATGAAATAGCGGAAGTTGTGAATTTTCATCCAGACACTGTCAGGATTGCCCAAAGGAATTTCATTTCTCAGGGTTCATCGTCATTTATTGATAAGCCGCATGGCGGGCGTATGCGGGAACTAATGACAGCCAAGGAGGAGAAAGCCCTTTTGAGTGGTTTTACAGAAGCGGCGGAAGACGGCTCAATATTAATAGCAAAAGAGATAAAAGTGGCAATAGAAAACAAAGTGGGGCGTCAAGTTGAGGAATCAACCGTTTACCGGATATTGAAGCGCAACGGTTGGCGAAAAGTCATGCCACGTCCAGAGCGCCCCAAGCACAGAGAGGAGGCAGCAGAGGCTTTCAAAAAGGGGGTTTCGCGGAGAAGTTAAAAGAGGCAGATATAGTGAAACAACTTAAAACAGTACCGTTGCTCTGTAGCTTTAGTCTGCGCTACCCTTCCGCTCACCGCCTGTAGGCGGCTCGCTTCACTACAGCGCAGCCTTGGCGCTCCGTGCCTCCCACTTGGTGGATAAACAGGATGATTTAAAGTTGACTGACTATATAAGTGGACAGGCTATAAGGGTAATGTTCCAGGACGAAGTCAGATTCGGACGGACCAATATAGCATTTTTCGCTTTTATTGTTTGCACAATGGCGGGCAGACTACTCCTGCAAGCAATAAGCGGCCATTATTTGCGAACAAATCCTGGCATAGCAGTTCGCTTTTTGTAGTTGAACTGCTATAAAGCTTGATACCGAACACATGTTGGTTGCTTTGGATATCAAGTACGAAACATGTCGTATTTGCGCCAAATCCCATTTGATTGCAAATTGCTATACTGGATTGAAATCCTGGAAATACACAGTGAAAACCCACGTTGTATTCACTCTTTTGTCAGTTCAAGCAGCACCTTCTTGGCTTCCTTGAAAATCCTGTACAGGCCTTCCTTTTCCGCGACAGACAGCTCGTCTGAAGCTATATCGGCAAGAATTGACGACGCAATCACGCGCTCCTTTTCACTTAGCTCCGCCCATCGCTCCTGTGTCATTCCGGGCGGCGGGTGGCTGGGGGCGTCTATAAATTCGGTCACAGAACAGCCTAGTACCCCCGCTATATGAGTAAGTGTGTTTACGTGAGGCCGCTTCCTTGAACTATCTTGCAGGAATTGGCGGAGAGTGTCTTCGTGCAGGTTAAACAGATCAGCGACTTCAGACATTTTGATGGCTCCACGCTGCGTTAAAAGCCCATTTTGACGGGAAAAGTCAAATACTCTTTGGCGAAATACCAACTGCTGAGGCCATCTACTATCCATAGTTTACCCAAACAAAATTTTGTCAGGTATGGAAGTAATAGCATCATTGAAATAAACACCAATACGATTATACTTTATTTGTATGAAAAAGGAATATTTTTCATCAGACCGTTTAGGGCGATGCGGATCGCCTTGCAGCACCCATTCCGCTCAATTTTTCACAACTTGAAGGAGGAAAAATGAAAGAGATCAAAACCACGTTTGCAGCAATCATCGCCTTTTGCGGCTGTCTTGCCGCCCAGGAGATCAGTATTGCCGTGCTGGAACCTGTTGGCGGCAGGGACGCGCGAAACCACGCAAGTCTGGTCAGAAACCAGATCGTGCAGACTATCACAGGGACAAAGGGCTTCCAGTTGATGGACAGGGCGCGTACCGACCAGATTTTAAGGGAGCATGATTTTCAGCGGAATACCGGCCTGATTTCCTCTGACCAGGCCAGGGAATTGGGCAAGATGCTGGGGGTTGACTACATAGTTACTTCGGAACTCAACAAACACGACGATGACCTTGAAATAAGCTGCCAGGCGCTGGATATTGTCACAGGCAGGGTCGTGGCTTCGGGAAGCGGACTGGTCGAAGAAGTTACGGCTAAATCAATCATGGAATCAACTCAGGACCTGATGGGCAGCCTGCTGAAGAGCCTGAATACAAATGTCTCCGGCGCCGCGCGAAGAGGTTCGTCCGGCGGCTCATCAGAGAACAACATGCTGTCCGGCCTGGATGATGAAATCAGGACAATCGTAGCGAACAACAGGTCAATTCCCAAGTGGAACATAAACAGAAACAACTACATGCTGGAAGTTGACCTCTCAGGCGTAACGCTCAATGAAAACAGACAATTCGGCATTCCGACATACAGAGTGAGCGGAACAGTACACTTTTTCCTTTCTGATTCCGAGAGCGGAAATAATTCAGGCGCTGACCTGGAACTGGAAGAGTTCACTGAAATGAGCAAAGACCTCGTACACAAAAAAATCAAATCCCAGCTACAGCCCAAAATCATAAACATAATCAGGGAACTGCTTGCGGGGCTGGATTAAAACCTATAAGGAGCAAGCAATGAAACCAGCTATATCATCAATTCCAGATGTCAATACCATAATTGACGACTACCTAGTGGGTATAGGGGCGCTTGCATACCTGGTTTACTCAAATGTCAAACCTAACACCAAGCGTAGTGACTCTGGGATTCGCTACAGTTTCGTCAAGGATGGAGACGCCGTTGGCAATTGCGCCAAGCGTCTGTTCGCCCACTATGTAGAACAAAGACAAATAGAAAAGGGTGTTGAAGAAATCAAGAAAATTGGCGCGGACATAGGCTACGACACATGGCCGACCCGTTCTTTCTACACCCTCATATATCCGTCTAACCGTAGCGTGGCTCAATAAGGCTTGATTGATATGAAGTCCAACACTAAAT
>JAITCJ010000053.1 GCA_031283145.1 Holophagales bacterium
CAATACTTCGGCCAGGCGTCAAAACTCGGTTTTTATAGGCTGTAAGGGGGCCTTCCCATGTGAATTTGATCATTTTTTACCTCAATTCGGGTTTAGTGTGTTTTCTCGATACTTTATAAGTATCTTATACAATGCAATAAAACACTATGGAACATTGAAATTTTCACGCGTTTCAGGTTCATAGCTTATTTCTTTCAATACCGGCGCGGGTTTGCCAAGTCCCAGGCTATAGACAATACGGGCGCGATAGTCCATAGCGACAGCGCAGTAGGCTTTATCTTTCAGAATGGCGTTGAACTGAATGTCCTCTTCCTCAATTTCCATTGCCCAGCCGTCCAGGAAGGGCGGCGCTGTGAGTATGGCTTTTTGAACATGAAAGACCAAAGGCCAGAGGGCGTCCTCAATGGGAGTGCCTGTGGCGCGGCACTCAATTCTGATGGAGGCGTCATATTCACGCAGGTCGTTTCCTGTATCCTGCCCAGCCTTTGGCTTCATGTCCATCAGGTAGGGGACTATGGCGGGCAGGCGATCCTGCTCTATCGGACTTAGCACGCGCCGATGTAAGGTCACTTTATCCGGCAAGCCAATGGCCAATAGGCTTCCTATGGCGTTCATCAGGTTGGGGGGGGTCATTGTGTCACGCTGCGCTGTCATATCCGCTCCGCGCCCGACGCCTCTGTCAGAAAATAGCGTGTCAGCAGGCCGTCAAGGTCGCTTTCACGGTCGCGTATTTCATAGGCTTTTTTGGCGATTATGAGATGATCGCCTATGTATAGCGTCTCTTTCAGGACAATGGAGGGATCGCCAGCTATTACCTGGCTTTCAAATTTATTCTCGCTCTCGGCTTTTGTTGAAATATCGAACAGACCGGCGGTATATGTGCCATCGGGCAAAACGACAGCCGTGCCGAAACGGGCGGCCAGTGTGGCGAATCCGTAGGGTTCCATTGTTTAGGCCGTTGGCGCGGTTTCTGGTTTCCTGAACGGCTCGGCTATCCCCTCTTTTATGAGCTTTTTGGCCGTTTCATCGTCCAGATCGTGGGTTTCGTTGGCTTTGTAAAGCGTCTTTTGATTGTCCTGACGCTGCTCGTATGAGTAAATAAAGCGGATTTTCATGTGTTTCCTCGTGTTAATAGGTTTTATGGGGGTTTCCAGGCCGGTGGGCGCAGTCGGTGTATTTCCCGTCCTCACTGACTACTGACCACCGGCCACCGGAATTTAAATCGCCAGCGCGTCTTTGATAGCGGCAAAGGCTTGGGGACGTCTGACGAAGATGTCGAGTAAGTGAGAGGTCGTGACACGCACAATGTCTCTTGCGCTCTGGGTATAGGGGTCAACAATCATTTCGAGCGCTCCCCACTCAAGTATCATCAATTCACTCCACACGCCGAATATGAGGGCGTGGCACTTGCTTACTGATGTGCCTTTTGAGAGCGCGGAGGGGACTTGGTTGGCTCCAACCGCCGGATAACCGGCCAGGGTGTCGTTCTGCCATACGGCCTCTGAGACCACAGAGGGCAGTTTTGCGGTGTTTTCAAGTAAATCCTGAATTTCAGGCGTTGTCAGATAACCACCGGCTCCGAGTCCGAGGGCGTTGGCTCTCTTAACAAGGGTCTTTAACTTGGTTATGTCGGCATATGTGGGCCTGGCTCCGTTTGTGCCGAGAGCCAGGGGGATAATTCCGGGTGTATTAAGCAGGCCGGTGGGCTGGTAACTGTTTCCGGTGCCTTGCAGGGCGGCTGTGTCAACGGCGAGGGCGTCATTTTCAAGTAAATCCTGCTGGACAAGCGGCTCGAAGGCTTCAATGCTTTGCAGGACTTGCTGGCGAGTGTAGCTCAGCAGTGATTTGGCTGTTTTCGGGGTGGAAGTGACAAGGTCAAATGTCAGGTAGGACTCTGTGACGTCATTGGGCGGGTTCTCGTTGATCCAGAACAGGCGCGATGTGTCCTGCTGACGCACCCAGGTGGGATTCCCCTGTAAGCCTGTCACCATGCGGGCGCCCATTTGCAGGACAATGGCCTGGTTCTTGAGCATTTCGAGGTAGCCCATGTATTGTGGGAAAACAAATGCCTGGCCGGTGTTGTTTCCTGTGTTATGCGTGAATGTGCCCCGTGTGTTGCGAACCCGCATGTCGGACGGTATGAGCAGGCCGCCTGTGTGACGCCCAAGTTTAACTGACATGGCCTGGGATACTTCGCGCTCAAGGCCGCCGTATTTGGGGTCTTGTGTTACCAGATAGCGCAGGGCGGAGGCTATGGAATAGCGGTTGCGCTCGTTTTCAGTCATTCCAAGTGATTCGCTGGGCGGCGGCAGCGCCTTTGAATTTTGCTTGAAGCCGTCCAGTAACTCTTTACGGACGTGACTGACTGTAGCGCCATCGGCTATCCACTTGTTACGCACGGGGGCGGTCACGCCGAATTGGTCGGCAAGCTCAAGGATTTTAGACACTCTTTCGTTGCTGGCTTCTGTGAGGTCTCTCAATGCCATTTTTTGTTCCTTCTGTGAAAGAAATTGCGGTTTATGGATTTTTTTCGCCTTTTTATGAGATTTGGCGTGTTTCAGGGATTTTTTGGGTTTTGATGGTTTGTCATCAGCGCGGGTAAAATTTACATTTTCGCCATTAGCCAAAAATGATACGTCTTTACGGTCGTCCTCATCTTCCTCGGATTCATCAGATTCCTCGGATTCCTCTGATTCCTCCTCGTCATCTTCCGAACGGTCATCCTCGGATTCCTCCTCGTCCTCTTCCTCGTCCTCGTCCTCCTCGCTATCGCGCTCTTCATCGTCATCCTCGTCATCTTCGGGGGGGGCCTCGTCCTTTTTGCCCCGCAGCGCGCGCCCGATACCGACAGTTGGATCAGCCGGAACTGTGACAAAAGAGACCTCAAATGGCGTCCAGTTGGTCACTCGGACGGCTGCCACTCGCTCATCGGTGGCGGCTTCAATTACCTCGGTATTTCTGGGGTCGTAATCATATGTTATTGAAACGTCCGTCATTATGCCGTCCTGTATATCCCGCCATACCTGCTCCGCTTTGGGGGAATTGCCCAGACGGGCTATGCCGCGCAGCTTGCCGCCCTTTTGGCCTGTTACCACAAAACGGCCTATAATCTCATTGAAATCGTGGTTATAGAGCAGGGGGCCGCCGCTCTCGCTGTCAAAACGCGTGAGGTTGATTTCACCGTTTTTGTGTCCGAGTATCTCTCGGACTTCGCCGTGGCCGGATATATGCCGTATTATGCCGTCCGCTTCCGAGCTTACTGACAGCTCTATGGTTCTGTTCTTTACGTCCATTCTGGAGCGGTCAAACAGCAATGACCTGATTTTATGGGGCATTATGCCTCCTTTCATCACTTTGTTGGGGGTTGTTTGGGTTCCGGGGCTATGGGGGTTGGGAGCTTCAAGCCGATACTGTCGGCGTATTCCTGTTCCGCGGCTCTCTGTCTAAAGACTTCGCGCCAATCCAGGCCGCGCTTGCCGAGTTCCTCTTGATAAGTCGAGAGATCGTTGTTTATTGCCAAAATAGCGGAATTTATATCTTTTAAGGGGTCAACCCAATCCCATGAGCGAGGCCACCAGATGGGTTTGCAGAAAGCGGCGGGGCCTCCGGGAAGGATGATTTTCCCTGTCAGCCAAGCCATTTCAGCCCAGATATGAGCAACTTTATTGTGTAATTTGGCTATTATTGCCGTCTGTCGCCTGCGCCACGCGTCTCTCTCAGGTAATAGGGCGGCGCGAAGGCTGCTGTAATTGGCCTCCGCCACATCCCCTGCCAGCGTGTGATATGAGACCTGGAGGCCGCTGGCCACGCCTTTGAGCAAAAACTTTGTAAATTCGCCCAAAAACTGGTTTGGATGGCGAAGCGGGGGAAAATCAACATCCATACCTGGTGGAATGCCCATGAATGTGGCCATTTCAGTGGTCAATTCACTGGCCACAGTGGCTGTGGTCTCCGTGGCGTTTTCGCCTGATATTGCCTCTCTGTCATCAGGCGTCAAGCTGGCCATGCCCTTGATAACGCCTATGCGGTCGGCTTCCGCGTTGGCTGTGGCGAGTGAACTCTTCCAGAGGCGATCCAGCATGTTGAGCTGGATCATGCAGGGCGTTGCCCAGGGGATACCCCGAACACTCTGAATGCGCTCGTCAGCATAGACATGAAGTATTTCGCCGGCAGGTATAACCACGCGCTCAGGGTGTCCGCCGGGATCGGCGGGATGGGCCGTGCGTATGTGATAAGCGCAGGGCTTATTCCACTCGTCAACTTCTATACCCATAATCACGCGGCGCCCGTTATTCATGGCGCGATTGATGGTGTGGTCAACTCGGTCGGGGTCTATTAGCTCTAATTCAAGGCCAAAGGGTCCGCGGCCTCTGAGTAACCTTATAAATATTTCTCCGTCTGTGACAAGGGTTTCAATGGCAAGGTGCTGAAATTCTACCCATGATAAGCGCCCGTCCGGTGTGACACACTGCCCCCACTCATGCCAGGCGGCTTCTACCAGGTCATTCCAGTCCTCGCGGTTTGGTATGTTGTTCTCAAGGTCAATGCCTTCTGGACCGACAATATTCGTGGCGGCAAGGTCTATGAACGCGCGCATGTAGGCGCTGTTTTTGGAGAGGTCACGGCTGTGGGCGCGAAGGGCGGCCAGGTCGCGCAGGCGCTCATTGTGAGCGGCTTCGAGGGCGTTAAAGAAACTTAAATAACGCTGCTGCTTGGCGGCTTCAAACCCGCCGCGCTTGGCTCTATATACGCCGCGCGGGTCGGTTATGCCAAGCCACTTTCTTATATGTGTCTTGAGGCTCATAGGCGGAACCTCACCGGTATTGACGTTATGGGACTTATGCCGTTCTGCGCCGCGACTATAGCCTGATACTTCTCAATCATGGCCTCTATCTTCGCTGGATCGCGGAATATAACCTTTCGATGGTGTATCTGAATTTCAACCTCGTCCATCGCAAGCAGGCGTAAATAGGCGTCTTTCAGGGCTTGTAATACCTGATATTCATATGTCTGTCTGATTGGGTTCTGATTCAAAATACCTTCCCCTCAAATCAAGGGTTCGGTATTTAAAAAAAATTGCTGGCAGAGTATTTCCTAAAGTTGCGTTTTTGAAAAAAAAAATTTATTGGCGGTGGGGTGGTAACTGTGGGCGCCTTGACACGCGGGTCTTTTTTGGCTCCGGCGGGGGCGGCTCCGGCGGGGGTGTTGCCTGGACTATCCGCTGTTTGTGTAGCTTGTCCAGGTCGCTATACTTTCGGCGCCCGTGGAACTCCTGTAGAACACGCAGGGCGGCTATGGCATAGACCCACAAATCAAGCGCCTCATTGCGGTCCTGCGTCTTTACCCATGTGAGCGTCACGCGGCCTGTCTTGCGGTCGCGCTGGCGTATGAGCCTTTCACTCGTTATCTGCTGTAAATATGAATTGGATACCCACTCAGGCAGATATATACGCCCCGGGCGGTCATCGCCGATGGCAAGTCGGTGCTGCAGTATGGCTTTTATATCCCAAGTGGCAACGCGATATTGTAAGGTGCGTTCTTTGCGCGTGGAACCTTTGGCCACAAGGGCCTTAACTGCGAGTTTTTCTTCGCCGCGGCAAGCAAAAACGCGCTGGCTATAGCGGGGACGAACATACTTGACCACGGAATCCGTCTCAAAATTGCTGTCAATTAGGCAAATTTCAACCGCCATCGCCTTGCCCGTCTTTTGATGGATTCGGGGCAGGCGCCGCCACTCGTCCAATAACTCCCATACGGCGGCGTCTTTTGGCGAGCCTGGTATCACTTCGTGATCTATCAGCCAGGCTCTTTCACCGGAGCCGAAACCGATTGTCTGACACTCCAGGCGATTGCCCTGAACGTCCGCCACTTGAACCAACAATACAACTTCGGGCGGGACTTCGTAGGGCTTCCACGTCTTACACAGTCTCTTTTCGAGGTCTTTGGGGTCCGCCTGCTCCCCTTCGGCCTCATATGATTCGCCTCGGACGGTGTTGATAAATGTTACTTTTTTTTCAGGGCTGTCTTTAGCTTCAAGCCATTCGGCGGCAAGGCTGGCCCAAGTGGAGTTGGGACTGTAGGAATAAGCTGCCCAGATGATGAAACCGGCTTTCTTTGGATTGCCTTTGGCCGTTGGCCGCCATTCACCGCGCTCGTCCATCCAGCGAAGCTGACTATGATCAATTAACTGATGACACGCTTCACACATGTATTTTGCTGTTTCTGGCTTGCCGCTCTCCCACTTAATCCCATACTCAACGTCAGGCCCGCCCCATTCGAGTGTCTGAAAGTGGTTGCAAAAAGGACATGGCAAATACCGCTTTTGCTTGTTGGTGTCCTCCAGTTCGGTTTCAATTCGTGACAAATTCTTGATTGTAGGTGTAGAACCGCCGACAATTTTGCGGTTCATGTAATATTCACCGCGCTTTTTGCCGAGCGCTATCTGGTCGCCTTCCGCGCCCGCGCTCAATGGGTAGGCATCTACTTCGTCAAAAAGAATAATACGGCGTGATACACGCCGAAAGCCTCTGGGGGAGTTGGCTCCGATTAGGCTTAACAAGGATCGTCCGTTTGGGCCGCTAAAGGTCTTGTGAAGGAGTGTATTGTCTTTGACCTTCGCGCCTGTGCTGTGGCTATTAGACAGCAGGGCGGCCAGAACAGGCACGTCACGGAGCATTGGGTCTATTTCCTCTTTGCTCGTGCTTTGCGCGTCCTCAATGGTGGGTTGCACAAACAAGATGGGGCATGGTTCTTGATGAATATGGTACGCTATGGCTATATCAAGCATTTTGGTGAAACCCATGCGGGCGCTCTTTTTGACCCAGACCTCTTCTATTGTTGGGTCTGTGATTGCGTCTAAAATAGCGCGCTGATACGGTAATGTGTGCCATTTGCCAGGTATGGCCGCGCTCTCAGCGGACAAGTAAAAATACTCGTCCGCCCACTCGCTGGCCGTCATGTCTTTGGGAGGGGCAAAGGCTTGCAGGAAAGAACTAATCAGTCTTTGGGCTGCTGGTGAGAGGTTTTGACCTGTGGGCATGATTTTATCGTTTCAAGTGTTTCGTTGCATACAGCGCGAATTTTGGCCATGTCGGTCTGGGTCAATAATGGAATGACAAGTTTGAGCGCGGGGGCTATGGTAAGCACTCGGTCTTTTACAATACCGGCGGCCTGAACCCATGTCCGTTCAATATCATCAATGGGGATTAATTTGCCCAGTTCAATGTCCAGCTTCATCTGCTCGCGCTCGGCTTTGATTTGAAACAGCTTGGCTTCTGACTCGCCGCGGTGCGGAACGCCGCGCTTCTTATCACTGGCCGTGGCTCCGGTATAACGATTGACCAGCCACCACTCCAGGCATGGCCGCCACGGATAAACGTTCACCTTGCCTTTGACACGGACGAAAGGCATTCCAGCTTTTACCCAGTTGGCTATGGCTTGTTCCGATACTCCGAAAAGCGCGGCAATGTTGGATACGCTCAACCGAAGTTCTTTGGCGCCATCGGTTTCCATTAAACTCCACCAAGTGTATAAAGTGTATAAAGGCAAATTTCAAGGTTTATATATATGAAAGCCGAGGTCGAACAGGCCCGCAGGGACTTTATATAGAAAGAACCTAAAAGGCAAATTATAATTATGATTTTATCTGGCAGTGCGGCGGGCATGATCTAAACTTTCAGCGAAATATTTGTCAACTTTGTCTTTTATTATTCTCTCGCCTATATCATTCATTTTGAATCGCTTTTTATATGCTTTTACCTTTGGTGTCCAGACAAGTATAGGCGTTAATTTTCGTCTTTTATTATCTCGCAACCATACTCCCATTCGATTGCTGTTTTTGAGTGTTGGACCGATATAAACTTGGTCTTGTTTCTCTGAGTTGGTTTTTCCTGATTTGCGGGCGTCAAAGTCATGTTTAATTTGTTGATATATTTTGGCTGGTATATTTCCGTGTCTGTCGCGTGGCGCCGTGTGGGCAGGCACTAAGAAGCCGCCACGATAAGGCCTTCCCAGTTCAAAGGGTTTTTTTGCCCTTTGGCCGCCCTTAACCTGCGCCCACAAATAATGTCCGGGCGCGGTTTTGTCCTTGTCTTTCTGCTTTATTACATCATCTATATATATTATACCAATCTGCATTCTCTCATTTGAACCACCATATTTCATTCCGGCATATAACAGTCTGACGCTGTTAAGTGTAAATTTAACCGGATTGTCAAAAACACGCTTCATTTCATCAACTAAAGCCACTTTTATATCTTTCATTAACTTATTCGTGGTCAATCTATTGGCAAATAATACCTGTTTATCCATTTTATCTATAGTTTTCTTAAAATCAGGTAAAGTGATTTTCATCTCCATTTTAAGCTCCTTGAGTTAGTCGCTGTTTGCGAACAATATTGCGGATTTGACGGTCTGAAATCTCCTCCATTCGCGCAAGTATGTCTGTGCCGCCGGTTTTACTCAATTCATATATTGCGCGATCTCTATATCTTTTAATCA
This sequence comes from Holophagales bacterium, assembly GCA_031283145.1. GTDB lineage: Bacteria > Acidobacteriota > Holophagae > Holophagales > Holophagaceae > WRHW01. Next base: position 8,500 of record JAITCJ010000053.1, read on the forward strand.
TATATTCTCCAAAGGTCACACGCTCCCCAAGCAAGTGAAAGCATATAGCGCCTGTAGCCAGGCGGGACGCTTGAATAGCGGCATTCAGAGGGATTCCAGCGTCCTGGAAGGCGCTCGCCACGGCGTTTTCGAGATCATCAAGCTCTCTCATGCTTCCCTTATAGCGCCAACTTCTTTTTTTGTGGCGGGAAATTTCCGCGTATATTTACTACTGATAAAATATCTTTGTAGGTTTTACGCGGGTCTGCTGGTGGGGATTTCTTGGTTTTTTATTACATTTTTGGAAATTCCCTGCCATTTTTCGCTGTGACTTCCTGCACATGAAAGCCGATCTCAAAAAAACCGGAATCGCTTTCATTCTGAAATCATCATATAAATACACACACATATGGATAACAAAAGAGCCGCAAAAGCGGCTCCCATTCCATGTAAATACGCTCTTAGGCTTGTTCTCTGGACAGCTTGTATGGTTTCCAGTCGTCAAAATCACGCTCAAAACTTCTTACACCATCATAAAAATCCTTGTAAAACAGCGCCAACGCTGTATTTGTAGTGATGACGGTGTTCTCTGAGCGTGGATTTGTGTTGATATTTGCGGATGTTTCTATCACAAAATCAAATTTTTTGCCGAAACCAATGAAAATTTTTGCGTGATTGCGGAAAATGGCTGTGCGTCCGCCATAGGTTTTATGCAGACTTAGAAGCATTTCGTATTCTTTGTAGTAAGTGCCTTTGAAAATCTCGCCTACATAGCCGTCAATGCGGGTTATACGGCCTAATTGCAAGTAACGCATAATTTCAAGAATATCGCACTCCGCCATACACCATGTTGAAAATGCCACATATTCAAGGGATTGCTGACGGAGTATGTATTTCAGGAATGATAGTGCGTCTATATCACCGCCTGAAATCACATGATAGGCGGTATCTGGCTCAAATTCCCACTCAAGTAACTCCTCAAGCTGCCTTTCCGAGGTCAGGCGCTTGAATACCTGCCGATCTTTGGTTTTTATGGACTTTGAGAGAGGCTTTTGTGTAAGGCCGTCATCGTCCAGATTCAAGTCAAAACCAGCATTAACCTCATCCTCAAAATCCCCGTCAATGCTCAGATCAAGATCGTCCATGCCGTCCATCGGTCCGCCTGTCACTTCAAGCCCGTGCGCCTGGCTATTCGGACTTGGGCGGCAGTGACACCCTCCAAGTCCACGCCTAAATATAATTCCGTTGTCTTTATATCTTTATGCTCAAGCACGGCTTTAATTTTTTGAATTGGCACTCCCTCCTCCGCCAACCAGGTCGCGTATGTGGCTCGTAGGCGGTGGGGGGTCAATTTTGGTATGCCTACACTTCTACAGGCAGCGTCAAAAACACGCTTCACGCGGGCATATGTGACAGGACGCCCCGCGCGGCTGGGAGCTATCCATCCGTGTGATTTGGCGACTGGGCGAAGTTCGTCTAGTATCCATGTTGGAACCGGCCGGGGCCATGCCGCGCCGCCTTTTGTGCCGCCCGGAGTGTAAAGGCCGCGCTCCAGGTCAAGCCACTCCCAACGGGCGCCCCTGGCTTCCACACCACGAAGTCCAAGACCGATCATCAAGCGCAGAATCATGGCAATTTCAGGCGCTTTTTGTGTCAAAAAACGCACTTCATCCATCCACGCTCCCGTTTTGTGCGTTGGAATCAGCTTTTTTGGCCGCTGTTTTATCTTGATTTTTGGAACACTGAAATTTATGTTTTTTAACATTCCGCGTTTTATTGCCCACCTACAAACCAACTTAACGCAAGTCAACCATAAGTTGGCGGAAGAGTGGCTGTGAGCTTGCAAAAAGGTATTCAATTCATCCTCAACAAGTTTGGTTGTAAGGTCTTTGAGCAGTATATTTTTCAGACTGCCCAAATGCAAACTGGCAATATTATTGACAGAGGTTATATGCGCAGGGCTTTTGCGAAGCAGGTGCGCTTGTTCCCACATCCCAAAGGCTGCGGCCAGTGTGGGGCATGGCTCCTCACCACGCGAGCGCAGCAGGGCGGCTGTGTAGTATTCGGAGGCGACAGCTTTTGCCCTGAATAGTTTTAGCTCTCTTGTGGTCTTTACTGTCTGCCTGCCGTCAATCTGAAAACGACAATACCAGCGCGCGCCAATCTGGAACAACGTCACTGGAAGGCTCTTGAGACGATGGGAGGTCATTCTTGCTCATCATCCCGCGCCTCTTCCGCCGCGTCCAGAGCGTCAAGCAGACATAAAAGCGTCTCTTTGGCGATTGAAATCATTTGCAATCCCCGCATTTCAGGGTTTCCCAGAATTTGGCGCCAAAAATCGCGGCGCTCGCGTGTAAAAATGGCTTGGGATTCAGGGTTTTTCATGGCAAAACCTCATAAATTCTCTGATAACGGTTTTCTTTCTTTTTGCTTGGAAAATGAGCAGTTGAGCAGATGGTTGCGAAAGGACTTTATGCCCTCCTCCGTTGAACCGCAAATAATATAATTGCAATGCGGACAAACAAAGGCATATCGGGGCATTGAGGCGTAATACCTGTAAATCACGCGATAGTAGGGCGCCACATCTTCTGGGGGGCTGCCCTGAACAGTGTCGTAATGCTGGTGCCAATCCTCGTACGTCTCATAACCCTCGCGGCGCTTGAATGAGCCTATTGGCAGGGGTATCGCGGGGAATCTCATGGCGGGTTCCTGCTATTTTCCTGGTTGCTGATGTGGGCTTGGTAATAGGCTTGCCAGGGAGCCTGGGGGGATGACCCGAAAAAATACTGCGGGGCCTTGATCCACTTGCCATTGACCCACTCGCCGACCGCTCGTTCCGCTATCGCCTTGCAAATACTCAAATCCCCACCGGCGCGATATATCTCATGCAGCCGCGCGGCAAGCTCAGGCGCGGATATTACTGGCACAAGTTCTTGGGTGTGAGGTTGCTTGTCTTTGTCTTTTGGATTTGGCCACATGGCGCAAATTTCCTTTGCCATAGTGACAACTTCGTTCGGAAAAGCCTGCGCCCAAGCTGGCGGTTTTGACTCCGCCGACTTGGTTTTTGTAGATTTTTTTGGGCCTTTTGGTGGTAAATCGCCCGAAGTTGCAATGTTTTCTTGCAAATTCGCGCTTTTTTCATTCTCGTTGAGACCCCCCCCGCTTGCGGGGGGTAGGGGGGTATCTTTTATTTCTGATTCTGATTCTGATTCTGATTGGTAGAGCGACCCTACATTTTTTGTCTGGCGGCTCGCTAATGGTTCGCTATAGCGTTCGCTAGAGCTATTTGCCACTTTCGCAAGTCCGCCCTTTCGCCCGTTTTCCTTACAGCTATTAACTTTTTGCTCATATTCATCCAACTCAGAGCGCATCCGAGGACTATAAAAATAATCCGAATTTTTTGGGTCTGTCTTGAAAAAATCGCTAATCCATGACATTTCCACCGTCAATTTTTTGATGGAAATACCCAAAAGTTTTGAGAGAATTTTTGTGTTTTTCGGAAAATTTCCATCCATACAACACAAATTCCAAAGCTCAAAAAGTATTCCTTTTTGCTCAAAATTAAGTAGTCGAATCTTAGAATCAGACTTGAAATCGGTGGGGTAAATTTTGAACCAGATGGCCATATAAATTTCTTTATGGGTTCAAATTATGAAAAAAGTGGGTTTCATTCACTGGCCGCGCCCATAATCGCTTTGCCAATCTCGTAAACCACCTGCGGAACAACCGCGTTGCCTAATGCTCGAAGTCTGTCCAGCCTATAGGGAACCCTTGCAACCACTCTATCCACGCAGGATTTATGCGTCCCCCATTGCCCTGCTGCATGGCTAATCTCTCGGATTCTGTGATGATTCCTTGCTCTCTCAGTTTCACCAGCATCTGTCTCGATCCTTGATTGCCCCAGGCTGTGGCTTGTGGAGTGGGGTAAAAAAGTTGCAACGCCAAAACATCCTCCAGGCGAGACTTCCCCTTGTCCTTGATGTTCAACGGATTTCGCAGTTTTGACTTTGCTCCTATAGCGCTCCGCGGAGTTGGCAATAACCCACACTCTGTCCCGTCTGTGCGGGGCGTTGACGGCGCAAGCTGGAATAACAACCGGCCTCGCGGTGTAGCCTTGACCTTCCAAGTCAGATAACACTTCATCGAGGCCCATGCTGACGTGGCCAATAACGTTCTCAAACAGACACCAAGCGGGTTTGAGGTGTCTAACAATGGCGCTAATGAAAGGCCAGAGATGGCGGTCATCGTCCGCGCCTCTGCGCTTCCCGGCCAAACTGAAAGGCTGGCAGGGGTATCCTCCGCAAATAAGCTCGGCTGACGGCAGTTCTGCGGGGTCGAGTTCTTTGATGTCTCGCCATCGCTGGACGTCAGGCCAGTGCTTTGCAAGGATTCTGGAGCAATAATCATCAATCTCTACCTGCCCAATACACACCATTCCCGCCGCCTCAAGCCCAAGTGAGAAGCCGCCTATACCGGCGCACAAATCAAGGAATTTCATGGTTATTTCTCCCTTGATTGGAGCATGCTGGCCAAAATCAACATGCAGGCGGCTTTAGGGTATTTCTCTTCATGCATTAGATAAAATCCAACTATCAGAAACACAAAATAAGCAATGCTCTCAATGCCTCGCCAACACTTTTTGTTCATCCGCTCAGACCTGGCTGTGTGAAAACTTTGAAATTGTGGGTTTGAAAAAGAAGGTCTAAATTGTTCGCCCTTTTATTCTGCTGGGCCTCTCGGGCCTCGAACACCAGCTACGAACAGAGTTTTTCAGTGTCCCCCAGACCTTTTTTGATCAACAGGTGGCGCGCGCCTGGAATCGAACCAAGGCAGGGGAATTTAACCCCTGATAGCTCCCACGCTTCACGCGCGCCATAGGTTTTAGGCAATTATGTGTATATCCGGCAACGCCTCGGCGAGATAGGCTTTTACTGATTGCATGGCAACAGATTCCCAAGCCTTGTTATCCGCCTCGTAAAGAGCGAACCCGGGAGCATCGCTGCTGCTTCTTTTTGCTCTGAAAACAAATAAACTGGCTGGCTGCTCTATCTCGTTGAAAGTCCTGTAAGGGCGCAGTAATACAGGGTTTGGTAGTCTCACGTTTTCAACGGTCGCAATGCCGGTCTTGGTGGTTATTTCTTGCGAAATCCCGTCATCATTAATCGTTTTAACGTTGGAATCCTGAATATTTCCGACATATCTCAACATCAAATCCCGATCTTCGGTTGGCAAAAAGTTGGCTTGCAGAGCGATGTTGAACGACTCCGAATCGTAATAACTGCCGAAATTAAATCTTATTGGCACTTTGGCGACTGCTCTTATAATGACGTCACGCTGCAAAAACGGGCCGTGTAGGGCGGAGCGCAGCAGAACACCCTCATGGTTGACGACATGAATAAACGTCTTGCCTTTTTGCAAGTTGTCTATGTTTGTTTTGACAAAATCAATAAATCCTGTGAGGGTCTGGACTTCGAGCATGCCTGGCTCCGGCTCTTTTACGGGATGAATGTTTTGCGTGGTGTATGGCCGATCCTCTACTGTTACTTCAAGCGGGACGGCGTCCTTGCGTATCGCGTTATACAATTCCTGACTTAATCCGCACATAGTTCGCTCCTTATGCTTCTTTTGCGGTTTTGATGACTGTTATGCGCCCGTCCGGGTGCATACCTGGGAGTGGTCTGGAGCCTGGGGCCTCGCCGACCATGAGTTCTGATCCAACTGCCCGCCCGTGTTTATCCTTATCAAGAATAACTTTCGTTTCAAGCGGTTTGGGAGCCTGGGTCTTGACGTCAGTAGAGATCGTCATATCGGCCAGGGTGCGCTCCTCGTTGGCCGTGATAGTCAGCTTTAACGTGACTGTTCGCGACTTCTTTGGCAGCGTGTTTGGGTCCATGATATTGTCAAGGGCCTCTTGCAGAGCCTTATGCAGTCGCTCAACGGCTCCGCCGCCTTTGAGACTGTCTATCGTCAATGGAATTGACATAT
>JAITCJ010000056.1 GCA_031283145.1 Holophagales bacterium
GTGAACACCTCTTTTGGTCTCGCCATGTGCCCGTCCTCCTTCTTCCGGAAGGATAACACATCTTTCTTGCGCTATTAGTTAAAAATGGTATCATTGCAAGAAAACGGCTGGATAGTGCTGCGCTGTCTTGCCGAAGATATAGCTGAACAACTTGACGCCTTACTTGATGACATCATTCGATTATTGACCGCAAACAAGAAATTTTCTGTAGCGCAGCCTCCGGGGAAGCACTTTCAACAAGGCTGAAAAACAAAGCACAGCCTGCTTTTAGGTTTGTTGGCTATAATATAATTCTGCGTCTAGCCTAAAACTTTCAATAATGTCATTATTAAACTTGAATGTTTTCAAGGAGACATCATGGGTACGGATTGCTCGAAAATGAATTTGACGTTGCCGAAAAAAAACAGGAGATCTGTGTTTAGTCACAGTCTGAAAAGTTCGGAAGAAAAGTCTTTATCCGGCACGGGTTCAAAGAGGATGGCCGCTTTAGGGGGCATTCTCGCGTTGGTCCTGGCGGGCTGCCGCAGTGGAAATACTGACACCAACGCCGTAATAGCGAAGATTGGCGCGGAAAAGATCACGGAAGCTCAATTTCATGACTTAATCAACGTTCTTGCGGGAGACCCCGAAAAGGCAAAGGAATTTTTGACCGAAGAAAAGAACCGCGGCCAGCGCAATGAATTTCTGACCAAGTACATTGAGAGTAAGGGTTTGGTCATGCTGGCGAAAGACGAGGGACTGGACGGCGACCCTAAAATAAAACTTCAACTGGACGAAGCGATCATGCAAGTCTATGCTCAAGCCATTCTTGAACGCCGTATGACCAAAGCCGAGCCTACGGAAGCTGAATTGAGGGTCATTTATGATGAAATTGCCGCAAAACAAAGAGCGATGGGTATGACGCTCCCTCCCTTTGAAGAAGCCAAGACTCATCTGCCGGCGCTCTGGAAGCAAAAGCAACAGCAAGAAATTGGGGAAACTCTTATAAAAGAGATAAAGGCAAAATACCCGATAACTATTGCGGATGAATACAAAGCCGCGAATAATTAATACTGTTGCGCCCTGGGGTGCTTTTGTCGGTAAAGATCCTGAAGCCTTCTTTTATGTACATGTGTGTATATCTGCGTTGTGCTTATATCCGCATGTCCCAGCATTGCCTGGACAGATCTTAGATCCGCGCCGTGATCCAGCAGGTGTGTGGCAAAAGCGTGGCGTAAAACGTGGGGGCTGACCGAACTGGAAATATTTGCTCTGATGGCGTATTTCTTAATTAGTCGCCAGAAATGCTGGCGTGTGAGGGCTTCGCCCCGTCTGCCGATGAACAGCTTGTCGGTTTTTGGCTTTAGTGTTGGGCGAATGGACAGCCATTTCCTTATCCAATGTTCAGCAGCTTCCCCAAATGGTATCAGTCTCTCTTTTTTCCCCTTGCCATAGGCGCGTAAAAAACCCTCGTCCAGAAAAACCGACAGAGCGGATAGTTCAGACATCTCGCTCACACGCATGCCTGAGGCGTACATCAATTCAATCCAGGCGCGGTCCCTGATGCCAAACGGGCTGTTTGTGTCCGGCGCGTTTATTAATCGTTCAACTTCTTCTTCTTTAAGTATTTTTGGCAGAGGAAAAGACAATCGCTGGGATTTCAACACAGCCTCAGAGCCGCTTTCAGTGCCACCCTCCTGACGTAAATAATTGAGGAACTGCCTCAATGTGGAGGCCATTCTGGCCAACGATCGCGATCTTTTGGCTTTAGCCTGTTGATCCGCCAGGAATTCCGTTATCAGGTCTCGGTTAAGTTCCGAGGGGCTTATGTCCTTGTCGCAGGCCCAAGATGTAAATATTTTCAAATCAGACAGATAGCTTGAACATGTCTGTTTGGCAAGAGATCTCTCCGAACTGAGGTAAACCTCAAACTCTCTCAGCGTACCCGCCCAGCCGAGGGGCCAACCCTCGTCAGGCACTTGTATCTCAGGCGGTCTGGGCATAGATAATTATAAGTCAGTTTCACATCAAAATCACGGAACGCAATTTTGATGCGGAAGTTTTTGTGGCCGTATTTTTCACTATTAACCTATTCAAAACTTGTTTCCAAAAAAGGCCCTCTTGATAATTCCTGAAAAAAAGTACATCATGTCTTTTGGAGTTTTTTGCCAATACTTGGCATTGATCAACAGATGTGATAATCTCGCATGGTTTATAAGGAGAGCCCGTGAGTGAGACTAGAAAAAAAGTTATCGCGATTATTGCCGAGCAATTGGCTAAACCGGAGGATTCAATCGTCGAAAGCAGCCACTTTGTTGACGACCTTGGCGCTGACAGTTTGGACCTGGTCGAAATAATAATGGCCATTGAGGAGGCCTTTGGGATTGAAATCCCTGAAACCGAACAGGAAAAAATCAAAACGGTTGGTGACGCGATCACCTACATTGAAAAACATCCAAAGGCTTGATGAACCTTTGAATTTTATTTTTAGCCGCAAGGCCGTTGATATGGCCATTGCGGCGCTGTTTTTTTGAGGTGACACATGGCTTCCATTCAGCGCCGCCGAGTAGTTATTACCGGTATGGGTACTCTAAACCCCTGTGGCAACACTGTCGGCGAAACTTGGGATTCAGTCATAGTCGGCAAAAGCGGCATACAGATCATTGACCGATTTGACACGACTGATTTTGCCTGCAAGATAGCGGGGCAGGTCAAAAATTTCAATCCTGATCCTTTTATAGAGAAAAAAGAACAGAAGAAGATGGACATCTTCATACATTACGCTATGGCCGCAGCTTCTGAAGCCATGAAAGACGCCGGTTTAGATGGTGCTGAACTGCCTAATGAGGAGCTTCAGCGCTTCGGCGTAGCGGTTGGATCGGGCATTGGCGGGCTTGGCACTATCTGGAACGAAGCAAACGGCTACAGAGGCCCGCGCAGAACCAGCCCTTTTTTCATTCCCAGCCTCATAGTCAACCTTGCAGGCGGCAATATCAGCATCAAATACAGACTGCAAGGCCCCAACACTGCTGTTGCCACAGCTTGCGCCACCGGCGCGCACGCTATAGGGGATGCCGCTAGATTGATTATGTTCGGCTACGCCGACCGCATGTTGGCCGGCGGTTCTGATTCTGTTATAAACCAGTTGGGCGTGGGCGGATTTGGCGCTATGAGGGCTATTTCCACACGAAACGACGCGCCGGAAAAAGCCAGCCGCCCCTTTGACAAAGACAGAGACGGATTTGTGATGGGCGAAGGAGCCGGCGTAGTGGTGCTGGAAGAATACGAAATCGCGAAATCTCGCGGAACCAAGATATATGCGGAAGTAGTCGGCTACGGCATGTCCGGCGATGCTTATCATATGACCAGCCCCAGCGAGGACGGCGATGGAGCTACGCGCGCAATGAAAGCCGCCATTTCTGACGCTGAAATAGCGCCGGAGCAAATTGGCTACATAAACACACATGGTACTTCCACCCCTGCCGGAGACCGCGTTGAATGTCTGGCTATCCGCAAGACTTTTGGTACCCACGCAGATAAGCTCAAAGTCAGCTCCACAAAATCAATGCACGGACATCTTTTGGGCGCCGCCGGCGGACTGGAAACCATCATCGCGGTCATGGCCCTGAAAGATGGTGTTGCGCCGCCCACCATCAATGTTGAAAATCAGGACCCCGAATGCGACCTGGACGTATGCGCCAATACGCATTGCCGTTTTGATTCTGAGTACGCGCTCAACAATAATTTCGGATTTGGCGGCACTAACGCCTGCCTGATTCTGCGTAAGATATAGCAGTTCAACTCCCCAGAGGCCGCGCTGAAAAAAATATTCAGGCCGCTTTGAGTATCGTTTGCATTGCGCCCAGTGTCAAAAACGGAGGCATGTTTGCCGGTGGCGCAACAAGCATGATTTGTGTTTGTTTTAAGGTTAATTGACTGCATAAGGCCAAAGCAAAAAATAAATGTCTAAAGCCATACCATTTAAACTAGTCAGCCCCTACTCTCCGGCAGGCGATCAACCGGAAGCTATAGACCAGTTGGTGACGGGAGCAGACGCCGGAGATCGGTTTCAAACCCTTTTGGGAGTTACAGGTTCCGGCAAGACGTTTACTATGGCTTCGGCAATAAGCCGCCTGAACCGCCCCGCCCTGATATTTGCGCCAAACAAGACTCTGGCCGCCCAGTTATTTGCTGAGTTCAAGCAGTTTTTTCCGGAAAACGCCGTTGAGTACTTCGTCAGCTACTATGACTACTACCAGCCGGAAGCCTATGTCCCGGAACGTGACCTGTTCATTGAAAAAGACGCGAAGATCAATGAGGAGCTTGAAAAGCTCCGCCTCAGCGCCACGCGGAGCCTCCTGGAGAGGCGGGATACTATTGTTGTGGCTTCAGTCAGTTGTATTTACGGCCTGGGCGACCCCAGCAGCTACCTGGACCTGAGTGTCCATCTCCGCGTTAGCGAAATTAAAGACAGATCAATGCTCTTGCGCGACCTGGTGGCGATTCAATACACAAGAAATCAAATAGCGTTTGAACCAGGGGTTTTTCGCGTCAGGGGCGACGTTGTGGAAATATATCCAGCGTATGAGGACACCGCTTACCGTGTAGAACTCTTGGGCGATGAGATTGAACGCCTCTCAACCTTTGACCCCCTGAGGGGTACGGTAATCGAAAGGCTTGAATCGCTTACTATATGGCCAAAGTCCCACTACGTCACACCGGAGGATAAGCTGGAACAAGCCATTTGTCAGGCAAAAGCCGACTTGGAGCTGCGGGAGACTGAGTTCCGTTCAGAAGGAAAGATAGTCGAACTACAGCGTCTGCGCCAGCGCACAATTTACGACATTGAAATGATGAAAGAAATGGGCTACTGCTCCGGCATAGAAAACTACAGCCGCTACCTGGATGGCAGGGCGCCGGGTGAGCCGCCGCACACATTGTTGGATTATTTTCCGGAAGATTTTATCCTCTTCATGGATGAAAGCCATGTGGCTACAGGGCAGTTGCACGGTATGTACAACGGAGACCAAACCCGTAAACGCACGCTGGTGGAATACGGTTTTCGCTTGCCAGCCGCCTTGGATAACCGTCCGCTGAAATTTGAAGAATTTGTAAAACGAATCAGCCAGGTTGTATTTGTAAGCGCCACGCCTGGAGATTACGAATTGACCCAATCTGGCGGCACTGTAGTGGAACAGGTGGTGCGACCCACCGGCCTTGTTGACCCCGAAGTGGAAGTGAGACCCATATCAACGCAAGTTGATGATCTCCTGGAAGAAATACGTCAGCGGGTAGAAAGAGATGAACGGGTCTTGGTAACAACGCTCACAAAAAAACTGGCGGAACAG
>JAITCJ010000119.1 GCA_031283145.1 Holophagales bacterium
GACACCATGTAGCCCAAAATTCTACAACATAGACTTTCCCGGATTCAAATTTAGAAGGTCCGTCACCCTTGACCCAACGGGACACTTGCAGTGCGGGCGCGGCGGAACCAACTTTTAACAAAGTCTCTGACTGACAGGCGGCGCCGGACAGCAAAAGCACTGCAACCGTTAATATTGGCTTGGAAAAGAAAGACATGGCAACCTCAGAATTTATTATCAATCAACCTGAAAAAGATTTTTTGTCCTGTTTCAGATTGGCTTATTGTACAGTGAACCGGCCTATTGCATATGAAATTGCGCCGCTCTAATCTTTGCCAATAATATCTTTCAACCTCGCGTAGCCGGATTTGCTGACAGGGAGCCGCGCTCCGCACTTCAAAACCGCAATCCAGCTTTCGGTTTCAGTCTGCTCTAAACGAATCAGACGATCAAGCTGAATGATGAAAGAACGATGAATCCGCAAGAAACGGCCGGGGTCTAAACGCTGTTCCAGGCTGGTGAGCGTCTGCTGTTTGAGATGGCCTTTTTCGGGCGTCTTTAGCAGAACATAGTCGTCCTGAGCCTGAATGTAATCCAAATCGGCAAGCGGTATAAGACTCACTTTTGATCCGTCCTTAACCACAATTCGATCGAGCGGCCAATCGCTTTTTGCTGTATTGCCGAGTTCAGCGGCTCTTATCTTTGAGGTACGTTCTCGACCCAAGCGGGCCTTGACGCGCGAGACAGCCTCTTTAAATCGCTCCTGACTGAAAGGCTTTAACAGATAATCCACGGCGTGAACTTCAAACGCCCGCAGAGCGTGTTGATCGTAAGCTGTAATAAAAATTACCACCGGCTGCGGATCAAGCAATTCCAATACTTCAAATCCATCTAATTTGGGCATTTGAATATCAAGAAAAAGCAGGTCCGGTTTCAGCTCATTGACTGTTTTAACAGCGTCAAAACCATTCGCGCATTCAGCCAGTAGCTTGATCTCAGGATACGCGGCTGTGTACTCTTTAACTACCGCTCTTGCCAAGTCCTCATCGTCAACCACCACCGCGTTGATAATTTGCTCAGTCATCGCTCGCTTCCTTTTTTATAAATGGAAAAAACAGGCGGACGCTATGCAGTCCGTTTTTGGAGTCAACTTCCATATGACCATCGGCTCCAAAACTAGCCGCAAGGCGCTGACGCACTTGCTTTATACCAAGTCCAAGTCCCTTGGGATGTTTGACATCGGAGTCCACGGGGTTTTCCAGCAGAATCAAAACATTAACGCCTTTAACACCAGCCTTGATTCGGACCGTTCCGCCTTCAATCAACTGAGATATGCCGTGCTTTATGGCGTTCTCCACCAATGGTTGAAGCAATAGTGTCGGAACTTCCGCGTTTAACGCCGTGTCATCAATTTCCCAATCCACCTCAAGCCTTGAGCCAAAGCGAATCTGCTCAATCGTAAAGTAGTTCTTCAGCAGGTCCAGTTCTTCTGAGAGCGGGACTGAGAGGCGCTCTCCCAAACGCAAGCCTTTCCTTAGAAAATCAGAAAGCAAAACGCACATTTCCCTTGCGCGCTTTGGATCAGCTCCTGTCAACGCGTTTATTGAGTTCAGGCTGTTGAACAAAAAGTGCGGGTTTAGTTGGGCGCGCAACGCTCGCAATTCCGCTTCCCTCGCCATCACACGCAGTTCCTGTTCAAGCCTCTCGGCTTCCCGCGTACGCGTGTGGGCGATATAGATGTAATACACAGCCTCAGTGAGAACGCAGAGTACACTCCCCATTAAAACAAGTGTGACAAAATTGGGCATCTGAAAAGATTCATACCCTGTCTGTCTCAACAGATAAAGCGCCAAAAACATAGCGCCGGCCCAAATTACACCAAATGCCGCAGCAGCGACAGCTAGTGAGGACAGCAATATAGCTGTGCCTGTTTTTCCGGGTTTAAGAGCCAGGCATGGATAATAAACAGGGAAGAAAAGCAGCGAAGCCAATAATGCTGAAATCGCGCCAAACGCAAGCGAATAGATAAGTTTACCGTTGCCGGCAAACGTCAGTCCCGCGCAAGCAAAAGCAACAAACAGCCAGCCAAGAAAGTAAGCGCCCAAATTCGCGCCGCCGCTCAAAACAGGGTGCATATCGAATTTACATGAGAGCGCAAATTATTTGCCGGCGCCGGACTTCACAGAAACACCTCCAAGCAGCACCGAGCCTGTAATCAGTAGTTTTGGAGTTGGGCTATCTGTAACTGGCGAAGCGACCGTCTTGTTTTCCACACCACCGGCAACAGCGGAAACATTGACAGACACGTTCCAGTCCTCTGGAACGCGGATCTCGCCGCCGCCAAACATGGTAAAAACATCAATGCGCGCAGAGTCGTGTTTCATCGTTGTATTGCGTAAATCCAGCTCGAACCCTCCAAAAATCGCTGTGATTTCCCCACCATTAAAGAGACCTTCGTTAGGCTTGTACAAATAACTGCTGAAAATTGCCGTCCCGCGCGCAAAGTCTCCGGATTTTTGTAATTTGGCGGATACTTTACGATGCCGTTTGAGGGCGTGCATTACTATGAAAATGCCAACTATCACCAAAATGGCTGGGCCAATCAGGCTTAACAAAGAGCGTCCCATAGCGGTATGCGCAAGCAATAACAAACCTAAAGCAGTAATTATCCATCCGTTTACACAGCGGAATTTGCCCTCAACAAGTTTTACAATTCCCAAGGCAACAATTATTATTGGCCAGAAAGTTATGACGCGCGTTCTGAACGGATAATTGGTAATGTTTTCCAATATAAGCAGACAGCCAAGAAAAACCAAGCCCATGCCAATTACAAAAAGCGTGGAATTAAACTTTGTCTTAGTGGCTTCACTATTTGTATTGAAGTCGTCGTTTGAGTTGAAATCGCTCATTGAATTTGCTCCGTATTTTCAGGTTCTGTGATGGCGGAGGTCATGTCTGTACCGACATTTTGCTCTTGTTGCATTTTAATTTTAAAGTCAGAAAATCTGCGATATTTAGGAGTCCCTTTATGAGGCAAAAAACCCTTTATAACAATAAGGATTCCCACCCAAATTACTAATACAGGCAACCCTAAACTAATGACTCTTCTATGTCCTAAAAGGAACAAATGCAGTTGAAGGCCACCTATTATCAAAATTTGAGCCAATACATTAAAAAAACCTTTTTTCCAAATCCTTAACAACCCTGTAACAACTAACACGAATGGCAAAAACCACAGGGTATCCTTAACACGAAAAAAGTCAAAATTATAAAGCATTATAGCTATGCCAAGGCATACAATGACAAAGCCAAATATTATTTTACGCGGAATCCACTTGGGGGTTTCATCTTCTGTTTCGCTGAGCGATTCGCCGATTAATTCAGAGCTGAGTTCGCTGTAAAATTCGTTGTTTGATCTATTACCTAATTCGGAATTAATTTCGCCGTTTGCTTCAAAGTTCTCTTCGTCGCCGTACATTGTCATCGCTCCTAGTCTTTATTCTCAACAGTTAAAGAGGGCTTGTCCATATCACCATGCCGTTGCCAATGACGCTCCTGTGATGGAATCAACCGGATATTCAGATGGTTTTTCTTGGGCATAAAGGCTCTCAAAACGACTATAATCCCCAGCCATACAATTATCGCGGGCCACCAAATTCCAATGACATCCAGGTCCAACAGAAAAGCTGTCTGCAACAGAATGCCGCAGCTCAGGAAAATTTGACCCCAAAAATTGAAAACGCCTCTGTTCCAAAGCCTGGCAAGCCCCAGCGCTATTAGAAAGCACGGGCAATATAGCAGTACATCCTCAATATAAATGAGGTTTAGATTCTTCAAAGCAAAAGCCAATCCAAGGTATATAAGAAACAGACCGAAAATAATCCCGCTCGGCAGGCGCGGACGTTTGAAACACCTGTGATCGCGTTCTCGGTTGTAAGACACAAAAGCTCCCTGACCAGGCAGTGAGAGTTCATCCTGCCTTTCATACTCAATCTAGGGAAATATTCTGTACAAGGGAATAGGCAAATCGGCAAACAGGCGCAAATTTTCGGCGAACGGGGCATTTTATGCCGCTCCGCACGTTTACAGCGACTTTGTTCTAAGCCTTTTTATGCCTTTAAGTCAACAACTGTACCGGTCATCATCGCCTGGCTGTTAGTACGTATGACGGCCGCGTTTGCGGTGTAGGCTTCTTCATCCCGTACTTGATTGACCGCTTCCCTGTCCCTGTCCAACTGCGCGTTGGAAGCTTCTTGCCGTACTGCCTGCTCCCTGGGCGCCTGAGTTTGAGTCGGACGCTGCCCGCCATCGGCATTGGAAAGCTCAGGCTGGTCAGCCCGCCTGGCTTGTAAATCTTCTGACCTGATGTTTGCGACATTGTTGGTAACAGCTTGCACGCCCTGCGCGGCGGCGCTCATTCCCGACAAACCAACCGATCGAGTGTCCATAACCAACCTCCATGTTCCCTATTTAAATGTAAGCCATCTGAAAAAAATAACAAGATGAAATTTTATAAAAAATTTTTTACAATTCCGATTAAAGATTGTACAATCCCAAAACAATAAGGAGGCATGGGCCTTCAGGCCCATGTGCTATCAATGTTTGGCAGGGGTTTGCGTCCCCTGCCAAACATCCGCCCCGCAACGATACCCCGCCTTTCAAGGCTGGGTGCGGGGCTGTTCTGGCCTAAAGGCCGGGGTTTCAAACCACAGTGGAGCAGAGATGAACTCTCAGACATCCATCTTCCGCTCGCCCTTTGGCGCCGATGAGCAAGGGAGGCGGGTTGAACTGTTCACACTTTCCAACAGCGGTGGCATGGCAGTTCAAATAACCAATTTTGGCGGCAAGCTTGTTTCTTTGATGGCGCCGGACGCTAATGGCCTGCTTGCCGATGTGGTACTGGGCTACTCGACATTCGCGGAGTGGAAAGCGGGCAACCCGTATTTTGGGGCAATCATCGGGCGTTATGCCAACCGAATCGCCAAAGGTAGGTTTGAACTTGGCGGAAAAACCTATGATCTGGTAAAAAATAATGGGGCAAACGCCCTGCATGGCGGGCCAATATTTGGCTTCCACAACGTCATCTGGGAGGCGGAAGAACTTTTTGAGAACGGCGGAAACCCATGCGGTCTGCGGCTTTTATACTCATCAAAGGACGGGGAGGAAGGCTATCCCGGCAACCTGAAAGTGCGTGTGACTTATTCTTTGAGCTATGACAACGAATTGTCAATCAGGTATTCAGCCGTAACGGACCGCCCAACTCCCGTGAGCCTCACGCACCACTCCTTTTTCAACTTGCGCGGGGCTGGCAACGGCGACATTTTGGGGCATCGCCTGATGATTAACGCGGATGCCTTTACTCCCATTGATTCAACGCAAATACCGACTGGCGAAATACGCAAAGTCGCCGAGACGCCCTTTGACTTTACGTCTTTCCGCGCAATAGGCGAAAGGATTGGGGATAATGACCCTCAGCTTGAGTACGGAAATGGCTATGACCACAACTTTGTTTTGAGGGGAGAAAGTGCCGCCGACGGGCAGTTGCGGCTCGCCGCCGCAGTGCTGGAGCCGAAGAGCGGCAGGAGGATGGAAGTTCTGACAACTGAACCAGGTCTGCAGCTCTACAGCGGAAATTTTCTGGACGGCTCCGACATCGGAAAGGGAGGTCGCCGATATGGGCAGAGGTCGGCTTTCTGTCTGGAAACACAGCGTTTCCCGGACAGCCCAAACCAAAGCCATTTCCCAAATTCAATTTTGATGCCGGGCGAAACATATGAGAGCCGGACTGTGTACAGGTTCCCGCGCTAGAACAACTGCGCCCAGTTTATAGTTCCGCCTCGGCTGCGCTCGCTCCAGGCTGTTTCCAGGTCCGGACATTCTTCCGGCGGCAGACGGAAAGCTATTTTTGAAACAGCGGCGCCAAAATCCAGCCCCAAAATTTCCACGTTTTTGAAACTTCTAAGGACTGCAAAGGGCAAATGAGCTATTTCCGGCGGTGCTTCTATTGAACCTTCTATCAATATCCGCGCTTGTTCAAAGAGTCCGAGGCGCTCGCCTTCGGTGACGGCTCCCCGAACGCCATCCGCGTAGGCTCTGACCAAGCCGCCCGTTCCCAGCTTTGTGCCTCCATACCAGCGGATACAGACAGCCATAATATCTGTTATCCCCTCCCCCTCCAAAATCTTTAACATTGGTGGGCCGGCTGTTCCGGAAGGCTCGCCATCGTCATCCGAGCCAAAGGCTGTCGGCGGAAGTCCCTCCCGCCAGGCGGAACAGTGGTGCGTCGCGTCATAATCCCGTTTGCGTATCAATGACAGTAGCGCGTCCCTGGTAATCACGTCAGCGGCCGGATGTAATTCAGTCAGAAATACGGACGCTTTCTCACGAAATTTGAAACTGACAGGTTCCCTTAGTTTCTTCATATCTGATAGTCAGCGCGGCAAATGCCTTGGCACAACTCCCACGTTTTTCTTCAATGCCTCGCGCCGCTGTTCAATTATTGCCATAGCGATCTGGCGCACACGTAAACTTAGCCAGCGCGCCGTTGAACTCTCCGGCCTGTAATCAGTGGGGCCAAAATGATCCACGCGGCCATCTTTGCGCAAATTATCCGCCTGCTCAAGACTCGGCGGCTCGTTGTCGTCATAGACGGCAAAGGCCGTTCCGCTGTTGTGCCTGACCACGGAAAAGGCCGGAACATCGCTGGGGCCATCGGCAATATATATTATGTTTTCAAAGGGTACGCGCCTGTCTTCATGCCGCATGGTGGCGTTCACGTCTATCGCGGGGTTCTTGTTGGATCCTTTGTTTATTTCAAAAAGGGCGCGGGTCTTGCTCGTGTTGTCATACGCGATGGCTATCTGTGTGATTCCATCAACCGGAAAAAGCGATACGGGCAACACTTTTCCATCAAGGTCTAAGGTGGCGTCGGGATCAAAGCCTGGGTTAGCGGGAGCCTCAATGAACCCGCTGGCCCATATATCCTCCACATAGGGTCTGATGGCGCTGCCCTCTATCATCTCTCTCAAGCCAGCGGAAACAATGTAGTGTTCCAACCGCAGTTCAAATCTGTCCGCGTCTGGAACCTGGCTCAATACCTTTTGCAAATAAGGGAAAAAATCCGGAAGCCCAGGATAGAACTTGATCTTAGCGCCAAGCTCCCGTAGTTTGGCGTTGGTCAACTGCGGCATGCGGCCGTGGACGACATAGGTGATCAAGTGGTTCAAATAGACATTATCCGGGTTTATGTTGACGCCAAGTCGCTTGTAGTAAGCTGGCAGAGCGTTCACTTCCCGCCAGAACTGCGCGCTGTCCATGCCAAATTCCATAAAAATCGGTTCCTGCATAACCCCAGGGATCAGTGTCTTGTCAAAATCCCAAACTACTGCGATCACGTTTTGCGGATGTATTGGAGCGGCCATGTTATGCAGTTTCCCAGAATTTCAGCGGCAAAACCATAAGAATCAATAATTTTATAGTCGGCGCTTGCGCAACGGTACCAAATCAGTGTACCCTGACAGAGTGTTTCGGAGAGATGCCGGAGTGGCCGAACGGGCTCGCCTGCTAAGCGAGTGTACTTGGTAA
>JAITCJ010000125.1 GCA_031283145.1 Holophagales bacterium
CAGACCGCATGAAAGATGAATTCCTCGCCAACATAAGCCATGAACTGCGGACGCCCCTCAACGCGGTTATAGGTTTTTCCGGTCTCTTGATACAGGAAGGAAATAATGAATTGCCTGAAGAAGTCAGGGAAGATCTGCGCATCATTTATCAAAACGGCCGCAATCTGCTGGAAATGGTCGAGACCATTCTGGATTTGTCAAAAATCCAAGCCAACAAATTTGAACTCGAATTAAGGGAAATTGATCCAATACAGGTTTTAGAGGATGTTCGCGCTGTCGCTTTGGGACTTATATTGGACCGCCCCGTCAAATTTATATATGAAACGCCTTTATGGACAGCTTCAATAGTGGGCGACCCTGTCAGACTCAAGCAAATTGTGGTCAACTTAGTCGGCAACGCAATCAAATTTACTGAAGAAGGCGAAGTTGAAATGCGTCCATATATGGAATCAGGGAGTTTTAAAGTAATGGTGCGCGATACGGGCATAGGTATGACTAAAGAAGAGACACAACGTCTCTTTCAGCCTTTCCAGCAAGTTGACGGGAGTATTACCAGGCGCTTTGGCGGCACTGGGCTTGGACTGGTTATTTCCAAAAGACTGCTTGAGCTTATGCACGGTCAAATTATGGTCACCAGCATCAAGGGTCTCGGCACCGCGTTTACAATCGCATTGCCATTAGCCTCGGAATCAAAATGAACAGCGAATCCACGGCCAAAATCCTGTACATAGAAGATAATGCCGCAAATTATCGCTTAGTCCATCGGCTTCTGTCTCAAGCCGGTTTTGAAATGTATTGGGCCGAAGAGGGAACGGCCGGTATTGATCTCGCTATCAGAGTCAAGCCGGACTTGATTCTGATGGATATTAATCTTCCGGGTCTTTCCGGTTTTGAACTGACCAGCAAATTACGCAATCAGCCTGAATTCAAAGAAACTCCTATTGTTGCTCTTACCGCCAAAACACAGAAGTCGGACCGAGAAACGGCGCTGGTTGCCGGTTGCAATGGATTTATTCCAAAGCCGATAGACCCATTTAATTTTGTCTCGCAGATTAAGAACTACCTTGGGGGTCGCCAGGAGCGCTTGGATAAAGGCATTGAAGGCCGTGTGCTCCGCCAGTTCAACATTCAGTTGTTAGAACACTTGGAGCATCAGCTCCATGAAGCCCGTGAAGCCAACCAAAAACTGACAGACACACAGCAAGTCCTGGAAACTACAAACAAGAGCCTGACCAGACTGCTATCGCTTGGCAAAGACACACTGCGTGAGTACGATACATGGCAGCTTTTTAAAAAAATTTTGTATTCATTGTTCCTCGAAGTTCAGTGTGATTCTTTCGTGATTTATTTACAGCATTCCAGCGCCAGCTATTGGGAGGGGCTGCATCTGGCAGGCGATGAGCTGGAACAAGCCCCTGTCTTGCCGGATGAACATCCGTTTATTCAAAAAATCATCGGTCTGGAAATTGAAGATGATTGGATTCACGGGCCTTCACTCCTTGCAATGCCAATATGGACAGATGGCTATCATTTGGATATTTGGCAGACCAATGGTCAACCTTCTCTGTTGCTTTACCAGGACCGCAAAAATGAGGGCGCGGCGCGGGGTTTTTGGGCTTTTGACAGGACAAGCAGCCGCCCGTACTTTCCTCAGGAAATTGAAATGGTGAAGCTCTATGGACGATTCGCGCAAGTTTGCCTGGAAAACGCGGAAATGATTCTGGCGATGGATGAAAAATCCAAGGCGCTTGGAGCCAGCTATGAAAACCTGGAGCACGCCTATCAGGAACTGCAGCGAACTAAAACGGAGCTGCATGAAAAGGAGCGCCAGACTGTAAATAAGGATCTGTTGATCAGAATCGCAAATCACATGGAGGGGCCAATCTCTTCATTGAGCAAAAACAGTCACTTCATCCTTAATTCCCTTCAGCCAGATGATGACCAGACAAGGCAGGCTCTGTTGAATATCAATAAAACCGTGAACAAGACCAAGGCGCTGTTTCGCGTTCTCATGCGCAGTGCGCAGCCTGAAACCGCCAACTTGCCGGATTGGATTGATTTGGAAACTCTTTTCAGAGATGAAATTACGTTTATGGAGATGGAGGGGCTTATACTGCCAAACAAGACGCAAATGGATATAAACCTGCTTGGAGCGCACGTCTATGGCATTTATTCAGATTTTGCCCTCCTGCTGCGCACTATGGTACTCAACTCCGCTCCAACGCCTGAAACATCGTCGCTGCTCCGACAATTACGTGGGTGGCGTGAGAAAAACAATGTTTATCTGGAAATTCAAGATTATGCCGGCCCTGTTCACAAACAAGCGATTGAGCAAGCTTTTGAGCCATTTCAGGGACAAATGGAATCAATGTCAGGTTTTCGCGTCCCTCATCCCGGTCTGCCGCCATGCCGCCAGGTATTAAACACTTACGGTGGGAACATTGAACTGAAAAGCACGGATCAGGGAGCAATTTTAAGTATCACAATCGCGCTTGCGCCGGATTTATAGTCATACCAACTTGCAATCAAAGGGCATTACGTTTGATTGCAAGTTGGTATGGCGGCGAGCAATCGCCGCCCGCAAGTTTTTGAAAAATCAGGGTTTCCCTGTTTTTCAAAAACTTTGGCGTTTTAGCGTTCAATGCCAATTGAACGCGACTTGGTATCAATCAACTTTTTTTAGTTGAACTGCTATAGTAAGGGCAAAGGCACTTCTGTAATGAACATGTGTTTGCGGGCGTTCCCCGCATTGGCGTTACTATTCAGAAATCTGGCTCTGATCCGCTCATTGCCCAAATTTTCCCTGACAACTCCGCGCTTTTTTATAGAGTGGTATATGTACCAATCATTTTGCGATGTTCGGATAAGAATCCCCACATGGTAATGCAAAAAAGAATATCCGCGCTGCTTTGTCGGTCTGTTGAAACTTACGAAATACAGATGGTTTGGGCGTATTCTGCTTGGCAGCTCCCGCCATGTCTCCGGTGAATGAAGATCAAAACCGAGAGGAGATAAACCGTTGCCGGCGGCAGGGTCAGCCACTGCCCCTCCCGGCAAAAGCAGGGTACGCTCTAACCCTTCCGAAATATTTAAAATCAGATCCCAGCCAAAATCCCAGTCCTGTCCCAAAATTGCGCCCGCGCCACTATCTCCCAGGCGGTCTCGTCCGGCGACAGACAGCGGAATATTTTTCCGAAACAACAAACGGGATGCCGCCAAAATGAAGCCGCTGCAATTCAGCCCCGGTTCCTTGAACAAATTATCGGGGCGGGAAAATAAAGTGTAATTACCATGCTCGTCAATGGTTCCGTCCACGCGGAAAGTAATGCCAAAAAAAAATCCCAAAAGCTCTTCCGGTGTTTTGGCATTCAAAGCAGATTTTAAATTTGAGGGAAGCGGCAATATGACGGATTTGTCCTGCGCTGAAACGGGAATCGCAAAGCGGATGAGTGTCAAAAGGATCGCCAATACAAATATTTTTTTCAAGCGACTTTCCCCATTCATGGATTGCTGCTTTCGCAGAATAAAACCGGACTCTGAAAAATAACAGAAGCATGTCTTCGAGTCGGCAACAGTCATCTAAGATGGCAATGTTTCAGACTTAAAGACTACTATTATTTGCTTAAAACTTGGTATAGCAGTTCAATACTTCGTAATTGAACTGCTATATCCCAACTATAGCATTTTTCCTTTTATTGCTTGCACAACGGTGGGCAGAGCACTCTACAAGCAAATCCCGGCATAGCAGTTCAACTACGAAAAGTTGAACTGCTATATCCACGGAAAACTTCCATATCAAAATTGCGTTCCGCAATTTTGATATGGAACCAATACAATATAAAATAAATCAGGCTGGCCTATAAAATGGAGGTGTTGTGTCGGCGGGTTACGGGAAGATGGTTATCAGGGGCTTACTGTTGCTGTTGGCTTCTTTGATGCTTTTATCTTTGATGAGCTACCATCCGAATGATCCCAGTTTATTATCCAAAGGCAGCGTAGGGAGTACTTACAAAAACTGGTGCGGGTTCATAGGGGCTAACCTGGCCGGACTGCCGGTGGCTCTGGTTGGCCTTGGATCATGCCTGATGCCAGCGTATATCGGCTGGGAGGCGCTGTCCAGAGAGCGCCAAAGATGGCATAGGCGAATAGCCTGGCTGGTTTTTGCTCTATCTGTTTGGACATTTTTGGGGGTATTCGGAGAAATTAAGTGGCCTCCCAGCGGCGTCAATGTTTCAGAGCAAATTCAATGCGGAGGATGGGTTGGTTACGTTTTATGGCCCGGAATGTTAAAGGTATTCGGACCTGTCGGCCTGCCGATTACACTTGCGACATTGATTCTTTTGTCTTCACTTGTCGCGGCTCCGGCGCTTACCAGAGCGCTCGGCAGATTGCTGGCCAAGTGGTTTGGGAATCGCGCGTGGCCCTGGCTCAAGCCAATTCCGGTAAAGGGGTTACAGGCATTTATTACTATGGTAAAGCGGCCCTTTCTCACTTGGGGGCCAAATCAGCCGGAAATGCTGCCTGAGCTTGATGCCGCTGATGGTCGTTACCTTCAAACTTTGAACGAGCATCAGCAGGCGATTGAGGCATTGGAGAAGGCTGAGAGGGAGGCTGCTGAATTCAGGCGTTCCAACTACAAACTCCCCAAAGAAATGGAATTCCCAACCATATACTCAATAAACCTGGATGCTATCGCAAGAGTTCCCGAAAACCAGCCCACTCCCATTCAGCCCATAGTATTAAAGCCGATTCTTCCAGATGCTCAGCTTCCCATAGTGCTGACCGTGGAGCCTGAGTCAAAGCCGCTTGACGAGCCAATTCCACCTCCGGCCCTATTGAGAAATTTACCGCCGCCCCCCAAACCAAAACCGCCGTTAGTTGAGCCAAAGATCAGCAAAAATTATTCAGGGTATTTAATAGAGCAAAAACCATTGGGGCTTACTGAGCCTACTCCCAACAAGCCGATACCCGAAATACCGAACTACGCCGCCGCCTCAAATTTCCAGGGCGTGTCAATGAAAAACAGTCAGGCCGAGCGCTTTGATTTACCGCCGCGCCGTTTATTTAACCCTCCTGACGCGGCGGCGCGCGTTGATACGCGATTGTTGGAGGACACAAAAAATCTGATCCAGCAAAAACTGGCTGAATTCAAAGTAAAAGGACGCATTACCGGTATGCAGCCGGGACCTGTTGTTACGGTTTATGAATTTTCTCCGGACCCCGGAGTACCCCTTGCCAAAGTGTTGAACATGGAAGAGGACCTGGCTCTTGGACTGCGGGCGGAAAAGGTTCGCATAGACAGGGTGATGGGCAAAAACGTGGTGGGAATTGAAGTCCCCAACGCATCGCGGGAAGTAATCAATTTCAGGGATATTTTAGACAGCTCTGATTTTCAGGATACGTCGCAAAAAGACAGACAAAGCATTTTATCATTGGCGCTGGGCAAGGATTTAGGCGGCAAGCCCGTCATCGCTGATTTGGCGAAAATGCCCCACCTGCTCATAGGAGGCAGTACTGGCAGCGGCAAGAGCGTTGGCGTAAATGCCATGATTTGCTCTATCCTGCTGCGCGCCAGATCAGACGAGGTCAAGTTTATCCTAATAGACCCAAAGAACGGCGTGGAATTGGGTCTGTACGAAGATATTCCCCATCTGTGGGCGCCGGTAGTAACCGATATGAAAGAGGCCGGCCGTGTACTGAAATGGGTAGTGGCGCAAATGGAAGACCGTTACAAACGTCTGACTATTCTAGCTGTCAGGAATCTTGAGCAATTCAATACAAAAGTGATTGAAGCCGGCGGAATAATAGACTTGTCAGACCGGACACCCAATCCAAAGTGGCCCGACAGGCCCTTACAGTTGGAGCCGCTTCCCTATGTCGTAGTGATTATTGACGAGTTGGCCGATCTGATGATGGTATGCCGAAGCGAAGTTGAAGAAAGCATTGCCCGCATCGCGCAAAAGGCCAGAGCAATAGGCATTCATTTGGTTTTGGCCACACAGCGCCCCAGCGTTGACATTGTTACAGGCGTCATCAAAGCCAATTTACCGGCGCGCCTGAGTTATCGTGTAAACACAAAGATAGACAGTCGTACTATTTTGGACTCCGGTGGCGGCGAACAGCTCCTGGGCAAAGGCGACGCATTGTTCCTTGCCCCCGGCACAGCCCGCACAAGGCGCATCCATGCGCCCATGCTCACAGAAGACGAGATTCTCAAACTCGTCGAATGGCTGAAAGAAAGGGGTCGCCCAGACTACAACCAGGCTCTTATCAAGGCGATGGAGACGGAAGAAAACAACAATTCCCAGTCTATGGAGAGTGAAAACGCCGAAAGCGGCGATGATATTTATGATCGCGCCGTGGCCGTTGTAAAGCGTGAACGCAAGGCCAGCACCAGTCTGCTTCAACGCAAGTTGAGCATTGGCTATGGACGCGCCGCCCGAATCATAGACAGAATGGAAGAAGAAGGACTGATAGGCCCTGATCGCGGAACCGGAAAACAAAGGGAAGTTTTTATGGAAGCGGAAGTGGTATAGCAATTCAACTTTTTGCATTTGAACCGCTATATAGCCAACTGTTCTGAAAAACAGCCTGCGCTCTGTTTTTCAGAACAGTTGATACCAAATCACATTGCTGTTGTGCAAAAGCGGTAGCGCAATATGCCGCAAACAACCGCATTCGCACGACCATTAGTAGCATTGGCAATGGGAACTGGTATGAGGACACTTTCCCAGAGGCTGCGCTGCAAAAAACTTTCAGACTGCCTCAAGTATCGTTTTTATTGGTTTCAGGGTTGACTGGCTGTAATTTCGTCATCCTGCCAAACTTCATTCCTGAAATAACACTTTCATACGGAATTGCTATGAATTACTTAGCCGCGGCGCAGGCAGCCACGCATTCAGGGCATTTGTTCTGGTCGCTTATTTTTTGACCAAAAACATAACAAGCACTGGAGGGTTCGTCAAAGTTTTCACATTTAGCGCATTTATCCCCATCCGGCACGTCATAATCCACTTGGATTCGCGGCATATCTCACCTCATACCTGTTTTTGAGTATCAACATAATTTTACGCATCAAAAGACATCGCCAAAAAGTGTTTTGGGCGCATTTTTTTTGCCCCCACTTACTATATATCCGAATGGTTTTATCCGCAAGACAGCATGGACTTTTAGCTATAAAAAGAAGCCGCCGGCTCTGTTTTACGCTCTAGGCTCTGCAAACGGCGGATTTTGGCATAAGGTCCCGCCACATTGCCAAGCTCATTGGGAGCGCCGGATTGAACAAGTTTACCGTGTTCCAAAACTATAACTCTCTCACACAACTCAGCCACAAAAACTCTGTGCGTGGCCAATACCAGAGTCGTTTTGCCTAAGTAAGCCCCCAAATTTTTCAGGATACGGCTTTCCGTTTCAGCGTCTACCGCGGAAAGAGAGTCGTCCATCAGCAAGACACCTGGTTTTCGCAGCAGCGCCCTGGCCAGAGCCGCGCGCTGGCGCTCGCCGCCTGAAAGGATAACCCCCCGCTCTCCTATGAGAGTATCTAATCCGTTGGGCAGACGCTGAATCAAATCATTCAGGCACACAGTCCGCGCGGCCTCCCACATATCCGCTTCGCTCGCGCTGGGACAACCCAAATTCAAATTTTCCCGTAAGCTCCCGGAAAAAAGAGATGTCTCCTGGGGCGCCCAGCCAAGCGACGCCCAATACCCGCGCAGGCGGTCGGGAGTCATTTGCTGATCACTGACAGTGAATACGCCTTTTTGAGGTTCCCTCAGCCCCGCCAATATTTGAAGCAAAATAGTTTTCCCTGAGCCAATCCCGCCAAGAATAGCCAGGCTTCCCCCCGCGGGAATTGAAACGGACACAGGGCCAAGCCCCCGTCCGGACTCAAAACGAATTTCCAGGTCGCTTACCGCAAGAGATACCGCCCCATATCGAGTCAGTGTTGATTCCTCTGTCGGCACGGCGGCCTCTCCGCTGGCCAGGAGTTGGCGTATCCGCAACTGTCCTGCCTTACCGCGTTGGAACAGGTTAGCCGCCCACCCGATAGACATCACAGGCCATCCAAGCGCCCCCAGATACCCCGTAAAAGCAGTCAAATCGCCAATACTGAGGCGTCCCCGCAAAACCATTGAGCCTCCGTACCAGATCAGCGCTATCATGCTGAGGCCGCTCATGATCATAGCCAACGGGCCATAGGACGAAAACAGCCCTGTTTGAAGCACGTTCAATCTGGCCTGCTCGCGGCTCAAAGCCGTGAATGACTCAACTTGAATATTTTCCAGGCCAAATGCCTGTATTACTTTTTCGCCAGTTATCGCTTCATGGCTGAAAGTTGTCAAAACTGAGTTGGCCAACTGTAATTTCTGTTGATTCGCGTGGCTCCAGCGTCCGAGGAAGTAATAAAACACCGGCAAAATCGCGAAAGGCACCAGCACTACCGAGGCTACTTCGGGTTCGGTATAGAGCATGAGTATCAGCGTCATTGGCAGAATACTTGCTGTTTGCAGCAAACTCATCAATCCCGGTCCCGTAGCCATACGCACAATGGAAACATCATCCCCAATGCGGCTCATCAGGTCACCGGTGGTCTGGCGCTCATAAAAAGAAAAAGGTCTTGTTAGCAGAAACTCAAAAATCAATTCCCGCTGCGCTCTCTCTATCTGACGGCTCAGGCCAATCAGAATATTGCGCATGAAGTAGCGCCCCAAGCCAGCCGCCAGCGTGGCAGCCAACATACACAGCAGAAATTGGCGCGAGAGCGAATAAGTTCCATATTCAATGGCCTTTACAGATCTGCCCGCCCAATAAGGAACCCAGGCGGCCGCTACGCCGCAAACCGCTGTGGCGAGCATCCCCAAAGCGAGCGTTTTTTTGCGCGGAGAAACTAATTCCCACAACCAAGGAATCCATCTACTGTTGCTGACAGACAAACAGCCTCCCGGCGCTCTATTGCGTATCAGTTAATTCCAAGTGTTCCCACCGCACATGGAAGTGTTCCAAAATAGCCTGGCGCTCATCTTTTTCCTGCTCGGCAATGCTATTGTAAGAACGAATAAAGACAACCCTGCGCGCTCCGCGCCGTACCAACGCCCGCGTACACGTAAGACATGGTTCATCTGTAATATACGCGGTTTCGATAGAGTCATCGCAAAAGCCCAGAGCGTTTTCTTCGGCATGGCTGGTATGCAGGCATCTTTTATTTGGATTACATATATCGGGATTGCAGTGAGGCATTCCGGGAAGCGCCCCATTGTATCCGCCGGAAGCAATTCCGCCGTCGGGGCGGAGCAGAATACAGCCGACTTTCAGCCGGCAGCAAGTTCCAAGGCGACTCAGCTCCAGAGCCATACGTAAAAAGACTTCGTCTTTTAACTTATGGCGATCAGACCCAAGCTCAATCATTCGCGTTTTCCGATTGCTTTGCGGGTACTATCTCAAAGCCAGTACTGTCTTCTCTGAAATCAGACCGTTCCACCCAGAGAACATGCGCGCCAAGGAATCGCGCCAGTTGCATCAACCCATCCCGCGTATCATTACCCAGCGCCACTCTGAGGTGCGGATGGATGGTAATACGGATTGTAGCCCCACGCAGTTCTTCACCCAGGCGGGCTATTTCCCTGTATATTTTTAAAATAATTGTTTCAGGACTGAGCCTGTGTCCTGAGCCTTCACAGCGCGGACACGGCACGGTGAGCTGACTGTCCAGGCTGGGGCCGGTGCGCTTGCGAGTCATCTCCACAAGGCCAAAGTCGCTTATCCCGATAGCCCTGGCATGATTTCGATCTCGCGCAAGTTCTTCCTGCAATCTTTCCATGACTTTAGCCCGATGTTCGGCATTTAGCATGTCAATAAAATCAATGACGATTATGCCTCCCAAATTTCTGAGCCTGAGCTGGCGGACTATCTCAGGAATAGCCTCCATATTAGTCAGGAAAACAGTTTCTTCCAGGTCCTTGCGTCCGACGAATTTGCCGGTATTAATATCAACACTTACCAGGGCTTCCGTCTGATTGATGACAATAGAGCCGCCGTGGCGCAAAAAGTATTTAGGCTGACACGCCAGTTCAAGTTCCCTTTCAATTCCAAATGCCTCAAATACAGGAATATTTGACGTAAAGC
Organism: Holophagales bacterium; assembly: GCA_031283145.1. GTDB lineage: Bacteria > Acidobacteriota > Holophagae > Holophagales > Holophagaceae > WRHW01. The sequence continues at coordinate 10,123 of JAITCJ010000125.1, forward strand.
GTTTGGCTCTCTCCACCCATTCAGGATGGAGTGCCTGTACAAAAGCGATGACCTGTTTATAGGCTTCATCTGTATCAACCCAGAAAGAAGCCACTTCTTCCCTGAAAATATCCCGCAGAACCTTTTGCAGCAGGCGGAAGTCCTGCCAAATAAGGCTTGGGGCAGGGCGCCTCTCAGAGCGGGACTGAACCTCTTTCCAGATCGCCCGCAAAAAAGTAATGTCCGAAATCAGGTCCTCATCTCTCTCGCCAATAGCCGCCGTTCTGACAATAAAGCCCTCCCCAGGTTCAGAGTGGGTCTTAATCAGTTCCCTGAGCCGTTCACGTTCAACAGTGTCGGTAATTTTACGTGATATTCCCACATGATCAATGCCGGGCATAAAAACCAAAAAGCGGCCGGGGAAGCTGATATGGCGGCTCAGGCGCGGTCCTTTTGAAGCTATGGGGTCTTTGACGACCTGAACCAAAACTTCTTCACCCTCCTTTAACGGAGGGAGCGTCACAGTCAGCGAGGCGAACTCAAATATAGCGGTGTCCACATACTCTTCATGTTCCAATTCCTCCGCAGTCAAGCGGTGCGCCTCAGGCTCGTCAAGGTAGAGGAAACCGTCTTTTGAATTGCCTATGGATATAAACGCGCTCTGCATACCTGGCAGCAGTTTTGCGACCCGTCCTTTATACACATCGCCGACCTGACTGACAAAAGACGTACGCTCAATAAAAAGCTCGCAGACTTGACCATTTTCCAATAAGGCTATACGTGTCTCCAACGGGGTCGAATTGACCACCAGGGAGCGACGGACTTCCATATCATATACCTCTTTGAAAATTCAGCGGGAGGCCACCCCCAAACATCAGCTTCCGCGTAAAAAGCCAACCACTGATATTTTTACATATATCAATCCGCAAGAAAAGAAGAAAACGCCAACAGAACGCCCAAGTCAATTTTGCTCCCGCTCATTGATGGAAGTAACCCGATTCCTCGCGTCAACAAAGACCACCTTCGGGGCATATCCATCAATTTCATCAGGCGTCAGCCATCCATACGAAACAAGAATCACTAAATCGCCCGCCTTCGCGAGATGAGCCGCCGCTCCATTTATCCCAATTTCTCCGCTCTCACGGACGCCGGGAATGACATATGTGGCAAAGCGGGAGCCATTTGCAATATTGTAAATTTCAACTTTCTCGTTTTCCAGGAATCCGGCGGCCTCCATAAGAATTGAGTCGATGGTAACAGATCCGACATAGTCCAAATCAGCCCTTGTAACGGTGCAGCGGTGTATCTTTCCAAGCATGAATTGTCTGAGCATTCTGTCTCCAAGATTCCAAAATAGCCATAAAGACCAATTCTGAAAACCATTTTTAAATTAATTTCCTGAAACACTGGATTATATACTAATATCAGGTAAAACTAGACTTGCATCCGGATTTCCGATGCACACTTTTTCAAAACAGGAGCGCTTTCAAAGAAGACATTATGACACCATGAGTAACAAAAACATTCAAGCTACCTATACCCCACTGGATTCGCTCAGGCACATTCTGTCTGAACATGTGTCAAGCGATGAGCATTTCGCCCAGCGATTATCTCAAAAGATGGGCGAAATCGGTAAAAACAGTCTGCTCGTCATCGGGGACTTTTTGACGCGCCCCGGGACATCAACCCTTCGCAAAGCAGTGTTGCCGTTAGTATTAAAACACGATTGGCCTGAGTGGACAAATCTGTTATTTGAAATATTGTCCAAAGAGCCTGAGCTGGCCGTTTTCGATGAAGGTTGCGCCGTATTAGGCGCGATTGGCACCAAGTCCTCATGGAAGACACTGCAGAGACTAAAAACAGTTCGTACTGATAGAGACCGCCAGATAATTTTGAACCGCGAGCTGAACGAACTCGAAGCCCGCCAGCCCCTCTCCTATTATCTGGGCAGAATATTGGAGGGAGAAAACAATCCGCGTCTCGCGGCTGTCGGGGCGCGTATGGTTGCGGTCCATGCCTCGCATCAAGATATTCCCGCAATATTCGACGCGTTTCAGACGGGCGACAAGCTGGCCAAACAGCAGATACTGCGGATACTTCCGTGTTTTCAATGCCCTGAAATCACTGAATTTCTTTTATATTCCCTTGAAAACGCGGCTGCGGAACTGATAAGCAACCAAGACCTGCAAGAAACAATAAATCGTCTGGGGAAAATGCCCAAGCCAACAGCGCGGCAAGAATGCCAGAAGTTGGTGACAGAACAATTTCGTGAACGAGCGGGAGCTGCTGTCAGCGAGTTAATAGCCGCGCTGGGGGAGCAGGGGCAGGGGCTTGAAACAGCCCATCTTTTTGACGCTCTGGAAGAATACGCGGATACTCCAACCAACGCTTTTGTTTTAGAGGCTTTGCGTTTATTGGTTGAAAGCAAATTGACCAGATTTTCGGTCGTTCTCAATGAGCGATTAGAAGAAATAGATAAACGCCTTGAAGAACAATCTGTTGTTTTAGATTGCGCGGCGGCGGCCCTTGATCGCCTGGTAAAAGAAGGCGGAGCCAAAAATGAGGAGGTGCTTCCTCATTTCAGGAAAGTTTTCAACATGCGCCTTGGCGGGAGGACCTTTTTAGAATCCTATGTGGATTTAGTATCGCACCAGGATACGGACATACTGGACGAGCTTCTCACGGATCCGGATTACAAGCATCGCTTTATCATTCTGGACGCCGTTGGCGCGAAAGAGGACGATAATTTTATAAATTTCTTCCTGAAAGCCAGCCACGACTCCATCATGGACGTTGGTCAGCGCGCAATCCAGCATCTAGGCAAGCTGCGTAAAGGCCAGGAGATATTTCTCGAGTACTTCAACTCCGGCGAGCCGGAAAAAATGCGCCTCGCGCTTTGGGGTTTCAAAGAAATTCAAATGCAGGAAGCGGCGGATCTCTTGCTTGAATTTATCAACAAAGATTCAGAAGGCAGCTCGGTCAATACAAGAAACGATTTACTGGTCGGAGCCGCTAACGCCCTTGCCAGTCTTCGTATTCCAAAAGCCATGCCATTGCTCATTCAGTTGCTGCACGACGGTCAGCCGCTGCAGTTGCAAATATCTCTGGCGGAAGCCCTCGTAGCTCTGGAATCACCGGAGGCTTCGCTGGGTCTGTTATCCAAATCCAAGACCCTGAGGCATCCGGAGGTTTTAATAATCGCCCTGCAAGGTTCATTGCCCCCATTTAACAGCTTCGACCGGCCATTCCCGATGGAATACTTTGAAGATTTTCAAAAGCTGCTGGACAGGTGTTGTGATGACCGCGAAGGCGGGGGGCAGCGTTTTGCATCCTATTGTACAATGGAATATCTTTTCATATTGGACATCGTAATATACGAAGGCCTTTTACAGCGCATCAGCGATTACCTCTCCAACATGCGTACCAAAGGCGACTGGGATAAAGAAGCAAACGACCGCCTTTCCGCCATCGTAAAAATAATGGCAAGGCGATGTGAAAGCCTTAAACAACTGAATCAAAAAGAGTCCGAGATTACAACGCTGATGGAGAGGACCGCCCCAAGGGGATCGCTTAGATCAGAAACCCTGGTTACAGTACGCTCTAAGTTGGAAGACCCCGATTTAATCTTAAAATCGGAAATGGCGAAAACAGTGGCCGCGTACGTAAGAGAACAGTTAAAAGTTGAAGGCCAGGAATGGAAAGATCAAGCCAACCTATGTGAAATCGCGGGGCTTTGCCGTCAAAAAGATTTAATTGATCAGATAAGGCTCATTTACAACCGCTCAACAGGCGTGGGATTGAGAAACGCGGCTAGAAACGCCCTGATGAAACTGGGACTTACCGAAGCCGACATCAACCGCCGCGACCCAATATCAACAATTTTAATTCTTGATCCCAGCGCGTTTTTCAGGAAACGAATGGTTGAAGCCCTGAAAGAAGACTGGAGCGTACGCGACACGGGCGCCAAAGAAGAAGCCGAAGCAATGCTTAAAGAGAAAAAAGCGGACCTTCTTATATCCGAGTGCGTCGAACCTGACGGAGGATTGCTTAACTGGCTTCAATCCATGTGGGACAAGCGTCTGTTCAAATATTTATACATTTGCACGTCGAAACATGACTTGTCCGATCTGGGAGAGCCCCCCTGGCTAATAGGCGTATTGTACAAGCCATTCCCGATGGAAAAGTTGATTGCGAACTTAAAAAGTTAATTATAAAAGCTACTGTCAGGGATAAGTCATGCCTCAAAAACATTTCAATTTTCGCGTCTGGCGCGGTTAGTATAGCAGTTCCGCTCTTTGTTGTCATTCCTTCTATAGTTCACAGCTACGCTTTCCATTTCGCTCCCCGCCTTCGGCGGCTCACTCCATTACCAGCGCAGCATAGAAACGAAGTGCATCCCCCCTTGGCAATCCCGTATCGTTGCCTGGCAAACGCCCCGTGGACCAGTTGTGACAACCCAAAGTTGAATTGCTATAAAACCATTGCCAAAAACCTCATTATTACAGGCAGCCAGTGTCACTTGACGACATCCGCAAATTAAACAGAGTTTCAGACAACAAACCATCATTATTGGTTGTTGAGGTACCATCGTCAAAATCAATTTTAAACCGTATATTAACTCTGGCGTCACTAGCCAAAGGTAAAAGTACAATTCACAAATTTTATTCGCGGCGTCACGCTGAGGACGTTTACATAATGCGCGATGCCATGAGCGCCTTAAATATTAATTTAACTTCTCAGAACGATGATTTGCAAATCACAGGCGCAAATCCCCACAAACCATCACTCCCCATTCAAGTTGGTTCCGCCGGAACAGTCCTGCGTTTCTTGTTGCCGCTCGCCGCGCTGCACTGTACAAACCCCACAGAGTTCAGCGGTTCAAAAAGGCTGTTTGAGCGCCCATTAAAGCCCCTGCTGGACGCCTTGAACAGTCTTGGCGCGGTGTGGCAGCCCAAGCCAAATGGAGGCTTGCTCATCCCCCCGAAAATAGTCCCAAAAATAATTGACCTGGAAATAGACCCCTCTCTGAGCAGCCAATTCATATCTGGCATGGCCATGGCAATATCCGGCCTGACAAACGGCGGAACATTGAGGTGGACAAAACCCTCTGTGTCACAGAATTACTTATTACTGACCAATCTATGTATGAGGCGTTTTAAACGAGAAACGCGCCTGAATAAAAACTTCCTTGAAATACCAAGCGGCTCGCTGGAACCTATATCGCTCCATATTTCTGGAGATTGGAGCGCGGCGGCGGTCTTTTTTTGCGCCGCCGCAATATTGGAGAGGGAAATAGAAATTTTCCCACTGGACCACCAGGACGGACAACCGGACGCGGCAATACTCTCAATCCTTGAAAGCGTCGGCTCAAATTGGCGTTTTGACGGAGATCGCTGTCATTTTCAAGGCCGCTTAAATTCCGGCATAAAAGCGGATTTAATTAATTGCCCGGACCTGGCCCCGGTACTTGCTGCCACAGCCGCATTATCCCCCGGCATATCAGAATTAAGCGGCTTAAATACGCTTCCTCACAAAGAGAGTAACCGTCTGCGGGGAGCAACAGAGCTTGTCAAATGGCTGGGAGGCAAGGCGGAAGAACTGCCGGATTTTACCTTGAGGATACATCCCAAAAATTCCGCAAAGCCGCCTGTTTCAGACGAACCATTTGATCCAATGGACGACCACCGCATGGTTTTCGCGGCAGCCTTGGGAACTTTGCGAAACGGAGGCGCCATATCGAATCCAAACTGCGTATCCAAGTCTTTTCCAAATTTTTGGGAGGCATGGGACAGCTTTCATATCAAGTTGCAATAAAACGATTGCAACTCAATATGAACAATATATAGCCAGTCAACTACAAAAAGTCGAAATGCTATACGAATCGCCGTCCGCAAGCTTTTGAAAAGCTGGGGTTCAGGTTTGCTACCCGTCTCCCCACCCGTTTTTTATAAAATTCTCAAGTCTTTCATTCGTATTACCCAGAGACATAAAACGCGCCACATATCTGCCAATAGGATCAGCTTCTATATTGACCGCCGCGCCGCAGCGGAGATCTTTTAGCGCGGTCGCGGCTGCCGTCTCAGGAATCAACGCGACAGAAAAAGATTGAGCATTTGCCTCAACCACAGTCAGGCTTATACCATCAACGGCCACACTGCCCTTAGGGGCAATCATCGCGGCAAGTTCCGCCGGCATGGCAAAGCGCCATAGTCCGTTTTTGTTTGCGCGATCAAGGAGTCTGCCGACAGAATCAATGTGGCCTGAAACCAAGTGGCCGTCTAAAGGATCGCCCACGCGCAGCGCTGGTTCAAGATTGAGCCTTGCCCCAACAGGCAGATTTCCGAGAGTGGTCTTTGAAAGTGTCTCCTCGGACAAATCGGCCTCAAAGCTCTTGGAATCCACGGACACAGCGGTGAGACAAACCCCCATAACCGCTACTGAAGCCCCATGTTCAGCCCTGGCCAGCAATTCCGGCACAGCCTCAACACAGAGCCTCGCCCCTCTGCCCTGCGGACGGCGCGAAGCAAGCGTTCCAATGTGTCGTATCAGGCCGGTAAACATTTCACCAATTTTATAACTTCCTTAACAAGTGTCCCAGAAAATACAGCGAACCTGTAACAAGGCATATATCGGATGTATTTTTTTTAAGCAGCGACGCCAGGCCATTCATGGTGAGCATGGGCGGGTCCTCATAACCGGCGCTCAACCAGGCGTTCCGCATCGCTTCGGGCGCAGCGTAGCGTGATTCTTCTCCCTCAACAATGGTAACGCTCAATGGATTTGAGGCCGCGAGCGCCCTGGCCATGCCTGACAGGTCTTTGTCGCTCATGGCGCTGAAAAAGAGATGGAGTCTGACGCCACTCTTGACTATGTGATCCGCCAGAGCTTCAGCCCCATTTACATTGTGCGCGCCGTCAAAGACGACATTGGATAAGCCCGGCACATTCCAAAGGCGTCCCGGCCACTTCGTATCCGACAGGCCGCGATAAACGCGGCCAGGGTCTAACTCCCACCCCAGGCCGCGCAGCGCGTCTATAGCTCTCAGCGCCGCAGCCAGATTGTGTACCTGGTGCGCGCCTGCCAAATTTATTTTATGACCGTTGACAATGCTGTGATCCCAAAAGACTTCGGCATCGGGGACGCTTGATGTCAGCATTAGAGGTTTGGATTCACAAAGAGGCTCCAGCCATTGCGGGTCCAGCGTGGGGCCAAGCACCAGCGGGCGGTCGTCTCTGGCGGTACAGAGCTTTTCAGCGGCTATGGCCTCAAGCGTATTGCCAAGATGAGCTGTGTGATCCATAGCGACATTGGTCAAAATGGTGAGTATGGGGTCCAGAATATTAGTGCTGTCCCAGCGCCCGCCCATACCGACCTCGACCAGCGCCAGGTCAACGGACGCCTGTCTGAATGCCAGTAACGCCGCTGAAATCATTAATTCAAAATAGGTTGCCTTGATCTCAAGCGCAGCTTCCGCGTTCAGCGCTTGTTCCAGCATGGCTCCCAAATCGGATTCGCCTATGTGCCGTCCGTTTACCCAGATTCTCTCCGATGGACTCAACAGATGGGGCGATGTAGTCCAGCCAATACTCAAACCGGCTGATTGCAGCGCGTGAGCCAAAAAAGCCCCTGTGGAACCCTTGCCGTTGGTTCCGGCGATCAGGACGGCGGGGTAAGAGTTTTCCGGGTGCCCCAGACAGGTCAGCAGTTCGCGTATATTGTCCAGACCCTTTTTAATACCCCAATGGCCGCGGGATTCAAGAGCCGAAAGAGCCTGAGAGCCGTAATACACAGCTATCTCTTATCAGGCCCCGATTTCAGGTTTTCAAACAGCCTGTCCAGCTCCGCCTCACTGGCAAAGTGGAATATCAGTGAACCGCCCTTGCCTTTGGGCTTTATTTCAACACGAGTCGCCCAGGATCGGGTAAGTTCCTCGGAAGCGGCGTTAATAAACAGCGCTTGCGGATGTCTCTTTTTGGTCTTGGGTTTTTGGGCGCGGGTCGTTTTATGTAAGCGTTCTTCCAGAGCGCGGACGCTCAACTGTTTTTCCATAACCTCGTGAGCTAATTGACGCTGTAATTGAGTCTCCTCCACACCCAGCAGCACCTTTGCGTGTCCGGCTGAAACCTTTTCCAGCGCCACTAAATCCTGCAAATCTGATGGCAAGCGCAGCAAGCGTAGAGTATTAGCGACTTGCGGGCGACTCTTGCCGACGCGGTCGGCAACCTGCTCCTGTGTCAGGCGGAGATGCTCGCCCAGTTGGAAGTAGGCTTTAGCTTCTTCTATAGGGTTCAGCTCCTGCCGCTGAATATTTTCAACAAGCGCGAATTCAAGCAGACGGTCGTCGGGAATTTCCTTGACCACCACAGGCACTGTGGGAATACCAATCTTTTTGGCCGCCCTCCAGCGGCGCTCGCCGGCGATAATTTCAAATCTTTCACCAACCTTGCGGACGACTATGGGTTGAACCATTCCATGCTGTCTTAGACTGACTGCCAGGCTCTCAAGTTCAGCTTCATCAAACCTGGTCCTGGGCTGATGCCTGTTTGGAACCAGCAAACCAACCGGAATATCTTTGGGCGACGCGTCTTCCGCCGCGACTGTCTGGCTCATCAGAGACGTAAGCCCCCTGCCAAGGGCGGGGCGTTTGGTTGTCATGGATTGTCCTTGGAAAGAGTAAATTCCAAACCAAGCCATTCCCTGGTCAGGTTCAGGTACGCCTGAGCGCCTTTGGATTTCAGGTCATAGAAAGCGACGGGCTTCCCATGACTGGGAGCTTCCGCGAGACGTATGTTGCGCGGTATAGACGTCTGAAAGACCTTGCCGGGGAAAGCCTGTCTGACCTCATTTGCGACAGCCGCGCCCAGATTGGTGCGCTCTTCGGCCATAGTCAGCAGGACGCCCCCAAGAACCAGATTCGGATTGGGACCGGCCTGAATACGCCGGATGGTTTCCGCGAGTTCGGCAAGGCCGTCCATAGCAAAAAATTCACAGGGCATGGGTACAATGACTTCATCGGAGGCGGTCAGGGCGCTAAGCGTAATCATCCCCAGAGCGGGGGGAGAATCTATCAAAATGTAATCGTAGTGGTCAATTACAGGTTGCAGCGCGTTGCGAAGTCCTTGCAGGTGGGACAGTTCAAAGAGTTCAAACTCCATCTGCGCCAAGTCTTTCCCTGCCGGAATAACTTGCAGCATTGGGACTTCGGTGCTTAAAACCAAAGATTCTACAGGAACGCCCTTCATTAAGGCATAAGAACCGGCGCTGTGGTCAGGTTTACGGAAACCAAGGCCGGTTGTACTGTGTCCCTGCGGGTCAAAGTCAACCAAAAGAACCAGTTTTTCCAACATAGCCAGCGACGCGGCGATATTTATAGCTGACGTAGTCTTTCCTACACCCCCCTTTTGATTGGCCAGGGCCACTATCTTGGCTGACATGTCAGTTTCTCAATCCCAAGTGTACTAACGGCATTTGTAACAGAACGCTCCAGCGTGGAACATATAAATTTAGCACGTTCCACGGAATATGGCCAACTCAATTATCCGTTGTTTCAGCGAGCTGATCACGCTCCGCCAATCTCCGGCAGCCGTCTGTCTCAACAATGTAACTGTCTGATACCA